>JAMPFR010000027.1 GCA_023664365.1 Acetatifactor muris
TTCGAGCCCTACTCGGGGAGTTAAAGCCCGTAAACATCAGTGTTTGCGGGTCTTTTTTGTGTCCGGAAAAACACCTTAAAAGGGGACAGGATGGTACGGGTGGCTGCAAAAGCAGGCACATGAGTGATAACCGAAAAAACAGGCCGGGACTGCGTTTCCTGATGGGGTTTGGCTGCCGGTTTTCCGTATATTGTGGGAAACGGAAAAAATAGCAGGACCAGGCGTGGGATGCGGTCTGGGAACAATATCATTCACCAGCCATGGGGTGGGACAGGAACCATCCCGCATGGCGGAAGTACAGGAGGAGAAGCTGCACGGAAGAAAGAAAAGTAACGGTCTACAGGGGAAGCATGAAGGACTATTCCCCGGTTCCCAGGATAACGCTTCAGGGACAGTGGCTGGACAGCCTTGGTTTTTCCATAGGGGACAGGCTGACAGTGGGATGTGAGCGGGGCAGGCTTATCATTGAAAAGAGTGAAGCCGGGACTGAAAACATCGAGATCGGGATGGTGGCGGAAGTGGCCGTCAGGTACAAACGGGAAAGCCGGATATGAAAAGGCGGCGGGATGTGGGTATGCCAGGAGATTTCTTTTTCCGCTGGTATGTTTCCAGACTGGCATACTGTTTAGGTTTAAAGTACAAAATAATTTAATTTTTTAAAGGAGGAGCGGAGGATATGGAAGCATTGGCGTACAGGAAATGCGGGGAATATTTGATCCCGGACCTGGAACTGGACGGGGAGAGGGAGACAGAGGAGATGCCGTTAGGGAAATACGGGATGCTCAGACAAAGTTTCCTGATGGAACACCACAGGGGGACGTATACATCCATGCTGCTGACAGGGCGGCTCCTGCCACACCTGCGGGAGACCGACAGGCAGGCATATGAACAGGTGGAGCGGATCGTGGCGGAACTGATGGAGAAAAACGGGGTGGATGAAGCCCTGAAAGAGAAAGGACAGATGGCCTGGGTGCAGGCAGTAAACGGCTTCACGGCGCAGGCTAAGGAGATGGTCCTGCAGGAGATCGTGTATGGTTAGGGCAGGAAGCTGGAGTTGGGGAAATGGAAAACTCCATGTGGGGAAAAACGGCGGGGCGGGATCCCGCCGTTTCCTTGTCTGCAGGCCTGTACGGTACGGGAGCGGGCAAGGCACTGGCGACGGAGGAAGATGCCAGCATGGGAAACGGGCTGTCTCTTACCATAGGATCATAGGTCAGATTTTATGATCCAGGTTTTATCATCTGGTGGAAGCCTATAAGTTTGGGAAAAATATTTACAGGTAGTAGAAGAAAAATTGATAAAAAGTTGTTGTGACTGAGTGCCGGGAATTTCCTTTTTGTTGGGGAGGGAATGCCCGGTCTTTTTGTATGGAAGAACAGGGAGCCCATGTTGTTGGTAATTTATAGAGTGGGAATTTTTATAGATACAGGTTTTTGTGTCGGGTAGTTGGAATGTTGTAGAAGAATTTCTTCAGGCCGTGCCTGGGGAAAGCCATGTCGTAGGCATGTTCGCAGGAGGCGGGAGCCCCTGCCGAAGTCTGGGGTGTCCCCAGCCAGCGTTTCAGAATATCCAAAAGGATATTCTGAAACATTGCTGGCCGATGAAGTGGAAAATGTTGATTATTAGCAAATGAAAGAATTTTTTGGCAAGCAGGTATAGTTGGAGCAGTTCATAAGCCTTTTAGTGCTTTTTCAAAAACAGAGATGTTTGCTCCGGACAGAAATGGTAAAGTTGCTGATGCTTCCGGTTCGTTTCTCGGGGCGGTATATGTTGGAAAATTTTACCAAAATCTTCCACAACAAAATTAATTTTAAACGCTGTTATCTGGATAATAAAAAACTGATAATTATTTTTGGAAGCAGTTCACACAACTATAATATTCCTAGAACCAATGTGATAACATTCAGTATAGGTATTTGCTATCATTTTGAGTTTGCTTTATACTTAGAACTACGGCGAATAAGTAAAATCGGTAAGATATGGAAAAATAGATTTTAGAATTTTTTATTTTTGTTGAGAAGAACAAAATGGCAGATATAGCACAAAAAGAAAATATCATGGGAACACAGAAAATGAGTAAACTGATTTTATTTACCGGAATTCCCCTGATGATCAGTTTGTTTATTAATTCCCTCTATAATTTTGTAGATTCATGTTTGTATCGCAGGTATCAGAAAAAGCACTGACAGCGCTTTCCCTGGCGGCACCGGTACAGCTTTTGGTATCTGCGTTGGGCTTGGGAAACGCAGTGGGCTTAAACGCAGTGATTTCTAAAGCCCTTGGAAGGAAAGATACAGGGGAAGTCCGCAGGGCGGCGGATGCAGCGATTTTTATCGCCCTTTGTTCATGGCTTTTGATTGCCATGCTTTGTTTGCTGTTTGTAAAGACTTATTTTGCATGGCAGTCAGGCGGGGATGAAGTGATCGCGGAGTACGGTGTTCAGTACCTTACGGTATGTATGCTGTTTTCTCTGGGACAGATGGGGCAGTGGGTGTTTGATCGTTTTGTGATTGCAAGTGGACATTCCAGCCTGTTTTGTTTACGCTGTCAGCAGCTTCCGTTACAAATCTGATTCTTGATCCCATATTTATTTTTGGGCTGTTTGGGGTTCCAAGACTGGAAACATTGGGTGCAGCCATTGCCACGGTCATCGGACAGACAGTAGGGATGTTTGCAGGCATTGTGATCAACCGGAAATGGAACCGTGAAATACCTTTTGGTTTTACGCTTCGTCCGGACAGGAGGAGTGTGGCGGACATTTTGAAGGTTGGATTTCCTTCTACTCTGGTACAGATACTGACTTCTTTTGTGGGTATTTTGATGAATTCCATTTTAATTACCTTTTCTTCCACCGCCGTGGCTGTCTATGGAATCTGTATACGCATTAACGGGATCTCAACCGTAGGAGTCCATGGAATTACCAATGGTCTGATTCCGATTATTGCTTATAATTATGGGGCTGCAAATAAAAAACGTGTTTCTGATGCGGTGTACTGGTCGCTTTTGTACGGAACCATGTTTTATCTATTCTTTTTTGTGGTGTTGGAAATTGTACCCATGTGGGTGTTGCGTATTTTTGAAGCTTCGGACTATATGCTTGAGATTGGTATTCCGGCGCTTCGCATATTGGCTTTGGCATGGTTTGTGGCAATACCGGCGCTGGTGATATCGGCAGGAATGCAAGGATTATCTATGGGAGTGAGCAGCATGATTCTGACCATGGCAAGGCAGGCGATTTTGCCACTGATTTTTGCAGGAATATTCAGCAGGCTGGGGAATCTGGATCTGCTATGGATTGGTTTTATTCTTGCGGAGTTTTTAGGAATACCAGCGGCAATGTGGTTTTGGAAGAAGGGTTGTCGGCGGATGGAAGGAGGAAAACTACAATGAGAAAATCGGCGGTTATCGCAATTATATTTATACTATCAGCAAGCTTTGCAGGATGCGGAGAGCGTGCTTCTGATGCGGATGAGAGCCATTCCGCAGGCAGGTTAAGTGTAGCAGAGGTAACAAAGGTTTTGGAAGATAATATTGTGACAGTACAGGTAAATTCAGAAATTGAGGAGCTGGAGAAAGGGTTTTCTGCTGTCCGGTATGAAGGGGAAGATGGGTTTACTGCTTTTCTTGCCGGGGGAGGCGCCAAAACGGACCAGGAGGTTGTACATTTTTTGGTAAGTGAGTTTTTTGCGGAAAACGGGAGCAGTCTGACCATGAATACACAAGTCTTTGGGTGCAGCACTCTTTCTGTACAAAATACAGAAGGCGGTTATCTTTTTGGGCGTAACTTTGACTGGAATACCTGTGATGCACTTGTTGTCACATCTTATCCGCAAGAGGGATATGCTTCTGTTTCCACAGTAAACATGGGATTTATCCGTCAGGGAACCGGAATATCCGGAGGTATGTTAAGTGATGAAATGATGACTATAGCAGCAGTGTATGCACCCTTGGATGGAATGAATGAGAAGGGATTGTGTATATCCGTCAATATGATACAGGACGGCACTATGATTTCACAGAATACGGATAAGCCGGATATTACCACAACAACAGCCATCCGCCTGCTGCTTAATCAGGCAGCCACAGTAGAGGAAGCCTTGGATCTGTTGGGGCAGTATGATCTCCATGCATCCATGAACTATATGGTTCATTTTGCCATTGCGGATGCGGCCGGAAACAGCGTGGCGGTGGAATACATTGACAATGAAATGGTTGTGGTGGAGACGCCTGTTTTGACGAATTTTTATCTGGCAGAGGGGGAAAAGCAGGGAATCGGTACAAGCCAGTCCCATGAAAGATTTGACATATTAACAGAAATGATTGCAGAGAGAACTTCTATGACTCAGGCGGAAGTAAGAGAGGCATTAGACAGTGTGAGCAAGGATAATTTTGGGGAGTTTGAGTCTACGGAGTGGAGCATTGTGTTTGACCAGTCTGCCCTTACTGCAACTTATTATCACAGGGAAAATTATGAGGAAGCATATTTTTTTCAAATCAAGGAATAGCTTTTTGGATTAACATTCCCAAATCCTATGCAAATACATTCAATATAGATATTTGCTATTTTTTCTTGATGATTGTAGACTTAAGATATGATAAGTGCATTCACAAGAATAGCAGGGAGGTGACAAAGCATGGCTGCAGGTATCAATTATTTCCGTCTGTTGTGGAATCTATACAAGCAGAAAAGAAATGCAGGTAAGACAAAGGAACAGATAGAAAGGCTGCAGAAAAAGAAACTGGAAAAACTGCTTTTGTTTGCTTATGAACATTCCCCTTACTACAGGAAGGCATTTGAGGCGGAAGGGATTTCCCTGAAAAATATCAGAACAGCGCCCCTTGAGAGTTTCCCTGTATTAGATAAGGGAATCCTGATGGAACATTTTGACGAGCTGGTGACGGACCGCAGTCTGAAGCAGGAGGAATTGCTTCGGTTTAATGAAGCCTCTGAAGATGACGGGGAAATTTACCTTGGTAAATATCATGTGGTGCATTCCTCCGGAAGTACCGGAACTCCCAGATATTTTGTATATGATAATGCGGCATGGGAACAGATGCTGGTAGGAATTATCCGGGGCGCACTTTGGGGAATGTCCATGGGTTCCGTCCTAAAATTATTGGCAGAGAAACCAAGAATCCTTTACATAGCGGCTACTGACGGAAGGTATGGCGGCGCTATGGCAGTGGGAGATGGAATCAGGGGTGTCCGCGCAAAACAGAGATTTTTGGATATTAACACACCGTTGGCAAAATGGAGTGAGATGGTACGGGAGTTTCGTCCAAATATTATTATAGGCTATCCTTCCGCCATCAAGATTTTGGCGGAGCTGACAGGCAGGGAAAAGGAACCACTGCATATCAGGCGGGTAATTTCCTGTGGAGAACCGCTAAGCGCCGGGTTGCGCAAATTCCTGGAAAATGCTTTCCGCACGGAAGTAATAAATTTTTATGGTGCAAGTGAATCCCTTGCTTTGGGTGTGGAGCAGCGAGCGGATGAGGGAATGATCCTCTTTGATGATCTGAATGTGATAGAGGTGATCAATGGAGAAATGTATGTGACCTGTCTGTACAATTTTACACAGCCACTGGTTCGTTACCATATTACAGACAAACTTGTTCTACATGAGATGGAAGCCGATATGGACTGTTTTTTTACAAGAGCTGACGTATTGTTGTGCCGTAATGAAGACGTGCTGTGGTTTGAAAAGCCGGATGGCAGCAAGGAGTATTTACATCCATTATCTATGGAAGGATTTTGTGTGGAAGGATTACTGGAGTATCAGTTTTGCCGGACTTCCAAAACTTCCTTTGAAATGCTGGCAGAGGCAGAAGAATCAGCGGTGCAGATGAAAGTTAAGGAACAAATATACAGACAGGTAAGGAAATTGTTAGCAGACAAAGAGTTGGAAGAAATTCAATTTTCAATCCGGTTTGTGGAACAGATCATACCGGATAAGCATACAGGAAAAAAACCACTGATCATAAAGAAGATGGAGGAAAAGAGAAATGACAAGAACGAACATTACCGGAAAGCAATTTGATGAGGAGAGGGCGTTGTATCATCTGCAGAATGCGGATGTGACGGATTGCGTATTTGCAGGTCCGGCCGATGGGGAATCCGTGCTGAAAGAGTCAGGGGATGTTGGGCTTAAAAACTGCCGTTTTTCCCTGCGTTACCCCTTATGGCATGTAAAGGGATTTACCATGACAGAATCTTCTATGGATGACAAAACCCGCGCCGCAATCTGGTATGCGGAAAATGGCGACATCACAGACAGTGTTTTGGGAGGGATCAAGGCAGTGCGGGAGTGCGCACATATCCGTCTGGAGCGCTGTCAGGTAGAGTCCCAGGAGTTTGGTTGGAAGTCCCAGGATATTGAACTGATCGATACGGATATTATTTCTGAATATTTATTTATGGACAGCCGGGATGTGAAACTGCGCAGTGTAAAGATGAAGGGAAAATATTCCTTTCAGTATATGGAAAATCTGGAGATAGATGACTGTGAGCTGGATACGAAGGATGCTTTCTGGCACAGCAAAAATGTCACGGTGAAGGACAGTATTGTGAAAGGCGAATATCTGGGGTGGTTTTCCGAGAACCTGACACTGATCAACTGTAAGATTATCGGAACACAGCCGCTGTGTTACTGCAAGAACCTGAAACTGGTAAACTGCACTATGGAGGATACGGATCTGTCCTTTGAATACTCGGATGTGGAAGCGGATGTAAAAGGTCACATTATTTCCGTTAAAAACCCTAAATCTGGTCAGATTGTTGCGGATAGTGTGGGAGAAATCATCCGAGGTGATGCTGTAATGGAATGCACGGGAGAGGTTATGCTTCGGGCAGAAAAGGAAAAAAAGGCGGAAAGAATTTTTGAGGTATCGAAGGAAATTGCTTGAGAGGTTTCAGGGTTCGCTTTAGGATTGAGGGGGTAAATATGTTAAGCGGTTACCAGACGGAGGAAGAACTGATTCAGAACATGGTAGATGCTGGCTGTGAGGAAGATACGGTTTCCAGTGTCCTGACCTGCTTAAAGCAGGGACAGAAGAAAAAAGGGCTTTTACTGTTGCAGGGACGGAGAAAAACATTGCTTGATGGAATTCACAGAGACCAGTCATGTATCGAGTTTCTGGATGATGTTCTGTGCGGGATGCGGAAGGAATGCACATGATAACAGGATATTTTTGTAAGGGTCTGCTGATTGGTCTTATATTTGGAGTACCTGCCGGAGCCATTGGTGCACTGACGATTGGGCGGACATTGGAAAAAGGATTTTCTGCCGGTTTTCTGACGGGGCTGGGCTCCTCTGCAGCAGATTTGATTTATTCCTGTGTGGGGGTGTTTGGCATTACAGTGATTTCGGACTTTTTATCAGCAAGACAGACCATGTTTCAGGTTATTGGAGGAATACTGATACTGCTCTTTGGATTTGGCATTCTCTGTAAAAAGGAGCCGGTAACGGTACAGAAAGAATCAAGAGGAACATTGGCATTCTGTTTTCTGTCGGCATTTACAACGGCATTAGTAAATCCGGCCACTGTATTCTCTTTTATGGCGGCGTTTGCCGCTTTTGGGATTCATGGAGGGCTCAGTGCAAACCAGGGAGCAGTTCTGATTATCGGGACTTTAATAGGAACACTTTGCTGGTGGCTGGTTCTCAGTAGTATTACCGCACATTTTCGGGACAGGATTACAGGGAAAATTTATCGGTGGCTAAACCGCATCTTAGGCTGTCTTATGACAGGGTTTGGCATTGTTATGGTGATACAGGGAATGATGAAACAAATTTAAAAAAGGAGTAGTGTATGAAAAAAATCTATTTAGCAGTTACGGTCATATGTCTGATATGTGTTTTGACCGGATGCGGTAATTCAGTACCAAAGGAGGAGCCGCCGCAGAGTTTTTCCAATATACGATCAGCTGAACTTTCAGAGGAAACTGAATCAGAAAGACAGTTCGATGAAATGCAAAGTGATTCCAAAGAAAACAGCGGGGGTTCGGCAGAACAGGAAGGATCGGAACAGATACAAAGTGAACAAACTGAAGAAAATAGATTGGAGTCAGAAGAAATGAACATATTGATGAAGATTGGTGATGAGGCTGTTACGGTGACATGGGAAAACAATGAGTCCGTTACGGCTCTTACGGAACTTCTCCGTGAACAGCCCATGTCCATACAGATGTCCATGTACGGGGGTTTTGAACAGGTTGGTTCTTTTGGAACCAGCCTGCCAAGGGACGATGAACAGACAACTACACAGGCAGGAGATATCGTTTTATATTCGGGCAATCAGATGGTAGTGTTTTATGGTTCCAATTCTTGGGCCTACACAAGGCTCGGAAGAATTACGGATAAATCTGCAGAAGAATTAGAAGAACTGCTCGGCAGCGGGAATGTGACAATCACCTTGGAATTGGCCTCATAGGCGGTTCATATTTTTCTCCAGACGGTTTAAGAACAGTTTTGCCGCTTTGGAAAAAACCTGATATTTTTTTGTAAAAAGATATACGTCTGACTGAAGATGCGGAGACAAAGGGCGGAACACTAAGGGATGGTTGCCAGTAGTGTTGATTAGATCATCAATGCACAGGGCATAACCAATTCCTGCCTCCACCATAAGTCCTGCATTATAGATCAGGTTGTAAGTGGAAACGATATGGGGATTAGGCATTGCATCTGAAAAGAATGTGGTCAGGCGGATGTTGTTGGAAGTTTGGCTGGGCATGATCAATGGCAGGCTGCCGAGTTCTGAAAAGGAGATTTCCTCTTTAACGGCAAGGGGAGAATCTTTCCTCATGAGGATGCCCCATGTTTCATAAAATGGGAGTTTCTGGTAATCATAGCGGGGACTGATTTCCGGCTCCAGTAAAAAACCCATATCCAGAAGTCCTTTATCCAGCCGCTCAGTGATGGCATCTGCATTACTGCTGAAAAAGTGGAACCGGATGTCAGGATATTCTTCCTGGATTGTTCGGATGATCTGCATGATGGAAAAAGTGGAACGGTGTTCGCCACAGCCGATATAGACATCACCAGTGATGCTCTGTTCGTTTTCCCGTAAGGCATTTTCTGTCTTGTCCATCAGGGAAATGATTTCCTGGGCACGGCCACGCAGATAAGCACCTTCTTCCGTCAGGGTAACTTTTTTCCTTCCGCGGATTAAAAGCTGTTTGCCCAGGCTTTCTTCTAAGTCCATCATCTGTTTGGACAGTGTGGGTTGGGAAATATGGAGATATTCAGCGGCTCTTGTAATACTTTGTTCTTCGGCAACAGCGAGAAAATACTGCAGCAGTCGGGTTTCAATCATAGGGGATGCTCCTTTTAGTATTCATAAGGTCTATTTGAATATATTTTATATAGTTTTTTGTTATTTTGCAACAGAAACATGAGAGGATTGGAAATGAAAGAAGGAACAACAATTTGCCAGAGATTAATAGAGGAAGGTGCTGATTCCGTGATACTGGAACAGTACCAGCATTATCAGGCGACAGGTAATGTGCAGGGGCGTTATGGATTAGTCTGCCGTTTCCGCAGGGCAAAATGTGAAGAATTGAAAAAGGAAAGGGAGCAGCTTGCCTGTTTGGACTATATGATTGCAAAGGTGGAAAATGCCGGTGAAAAATAAAATGTGTTGGTGGAAAAAAGTGCTTTTGGCAGTGGCTGTATTATTCCTGCTGATTATCATAGTTGTTGCGACCTTGTTTTGGAGGGTGATAAGAACGGCAGCCAGTGTGGAAAAGCTGGAAAATGGCTTGTATTCCATGGAATATCAGGGCGATTATCATTTTGACGGTTTCCTGGAAGCAGGAGGCGCTTCTTCCGATTTGGCTGTAGCCGATTATGTGATTCAGGATATTGCATACGGATTGGTTGACCTTCATCTGCAGGGTTATGGTTTTGGATGCAGTACCATGTCAGCATCGGATGGGACAGGCGGAAGCCTGTTTGGTCGTAATTTTGACTGGGGATATTGTTCTTCCATGATTGTGCGGACTGCACCGCCGGAAGGGTATGCATCAATTTCCACGGTCAATATGGACTTTTTGAACATAGGGCTTGACTCGCTTTCGGAAGAAATGCGGATGCGTATTATGTCAGCGGCAGCGCCTTATGCGCCTATGGACGGGATGAATGAAAAGGGATTGTGCGTCGCTGTTTTGATGATTGAGGATCGACCTGCTTTTTCTCAGGATACGGGAAAACCGGATTTGACCACGACAACAGCGGTTCGGCTCTTGCTGGATCGAGCGGCCAGTGTGGAGGAGGCAGTAGAATTGCTTTCACAGTATGATCTTCATGCATCGGCGGGTATGATGGTGCATTTTGCTATAGCGGATGCGGCAGGACGCAGTGTGGTTGTGGAATACATAGACAATGAAATGAGTGTTGTGGAAACATCAGTGGCAACAAATTTTTATCTGTCTGAAGGAGAAAAATATGGAATCGGGACAGAAGAAACCCATATCCGGTATGAAATTCTGGATGCTCTTTTACAGGAACAAAAAGCCTTTACAATGGAAGATATAAGGGATGCATTAGACAGTGTCAGCAAGCATAATTTCAATTCGCCCTTTGCTTCTACGGAATGGAGCATTGTTTATAACCAACAGACAGGAGAGATCCTGTATTATCACAGGGAAGATTACGATACCAGTTATTTTTTCCGGTTGGATAAGAAATAGAGGTAACGGGAGGCGGCAGCAGGAAGATGAAAGAGGCTATTTTTCATGGAACAGATATGGTAAAAACTTTTGGGGAGACAAAGGTGCTGCAGGGAATCAGCCTGGAACTGTATGAGGGTGACTTTACGGTCATAATGGGTTCCTCCGGCTCAGGCAAATCCACCCTGCTTTATACGCTTAGCGGAATGGACCGGCTGAGTGGGGGACAGCTTTTTTACAAAGGAAAGTTTTCTGATGGAAAGAAGCCCTCTGATGGAAGGGTTGATATTACCCATGCCTCGGAAAAGGAACTGACATATCTCAGGGCGGAGGAATTTGGCTTTGTGTTCCAGCATACGCATTTGGTCAGCAGCCTGACGCTGGAAGAAAATATACGCATGGCAGGTCTGATCTGCAATTCCATGTCTGAAAAGGAAACGAATGAAAGAACAGAGGCGCTGATCCGTCAAATGCGTTTAGAGAAGGCAAAAGACAGACTGCCTGCACAGGTTTCCGGTGGGGAAGCGCAGCGTGCAGCCGTGGCAAGGGCTGTAATCACAAGACCAACGATTTTGTTCGCCGATGAACCCACGGGAGCCTTGAACAAAGCGAATACAGAAGAAGTGCTCAATCTTTTGACAGCACTTCATGCAGAAGGGCAGTCGGTTCTGCTGGTGACACATGACAGGGAGGCAGCGCTGCGTGGGAACCGTATCCTGTATCTGGAGGATGGCGCCATTGTGGGGGAACTGGCGCTAAAATCTTATCAGGGAAAAAATATAGAGAGGGAACGGGAGCTTGCAGCCTGGTTGGAAGGGTTTCTCTGGTAGCATGGGAGGAAAGAATGAAAGATTTCATTCCCCTCTGATTTGTATGTGCGCTAAAGCGCACGGATGGGAGCCGCGTATGAAAATGTATCAAATGTTGCTGAAAGCAACATGGAAAAAGCAAAAGGGAAGTATCTGCGGAATCTTTTTGCTGGTATCTGTCCTTTCATTGTGCCTGTTTTCTTCCCTGACCCTGTATGTCAGCGGAAGGAATTCTGTGGAAGCGGAGATGGAGCGCCTGGGCTTTGGGAACCTTACCGTATGGGTCAGTGGCGGGAGAGATGGTCTTGCAGAGGAAATAGAAAATGTTCCGGATGTGGATAAGGTTACATGCCAGCCCCTTATTTTTGCCGGTTATGAAGTAAACGGGGGTTATTCCGATAACGAAGGCCAGCTGATTGCCTATGACGGGTCGGTTCCTTACCGTTTCATTACTGCAGAGGGAAAGGAACTGTCCGTTCCTGAAATTGCGCAGGGGACCGTTTACATTTCTCCGGCTATGAGGTCCAGCTTTGACGTGGAAACAGGGGATACCATTCAGTTTGAATTATCCCGTAAGGAAGGCATTGTCAGCCTGACTGTTGCAGGTTATTTTGCAGACGGTTTTATGGGAAGTTCCATGATCGACATGAAGAGTTTTTTGATAAACAAAGAAGATTATGCTGCCATGCAGGAGGTGGTTTCCACTGCGGCAGAAGTGGATGTGTTGGGGCGGGAAGGCGCCATGCTGCATATTTCCCAGAGTCCCGAAAGCAGTCTTCCGGCATTGGATTTCCATCAGGCGGTCCAGGACGAATCGGACATCTCCCTTTATACGGAATTTACTTACAGGCAGGAATCTATTTTGAATTACATGCTTTTGCTGCAGAACATTCTTTCCGGATTTTTGATCGCCTTTTCTGTTGTTTTATTTATTGTCTGTATCATTGTGACGGGTCATAGCTTATCTGCAGTAGTGGAACAGGATAAAAAGGATATGGCGGTGTTAAAGACTTTGGGGATGCCCGGAAAGGGAATCCGGAATGTATACCTGCTGCTTTATGGGGGTGTCATCCTGGCGGGATTGATCCTTGGGCTGGCATCAGCTGAATGGATTGCTGCCAGACTGGCCAGAGGCCTGGTATCTTCCACAGGAATGCTGATCGCCGCAAAGTTGCCCTTTCTGCTCAGTTCACTGCTGCTCATGATGCTGGTTCTGTTATTTGCAGTATTCTTAATCCTGCGGACAGAAAGGATACTGGCGGTTGCCCCCATGGAGACCATCCGGGGAACGGCGGGAGGAAAAAGGGTGCAGACGGCAATCCACCGGAGATTTTTGGAATGGGACATTGCCATGCGGGAGCTTCACTATGGAAAGAAAAATTATATCGCGTTATTTCTAATCGCAGTATTTTTAACGATTTTTCTGGCGGTCATCGGGCGGATGGGAACCTGGCTTGGTCCAAATGGGGAGGGCCTGATGAATGCTTTCAGTGTGGCGGATCATGACCTTGGCGTGCAGCCTTTTAACCGGGATGTGCCAATGGATGAGATTGAGCGGGTGATAGAATGGTATTCACCCATTCAGGAAACTTATGAGCTGGCGATGGTGAGCGTTACGGTCAACGGGCAGGAATATGAGGCGAATGTGTTGAATGACACAGATTGGTTTCATATTTTAAGGGGCAGTGTCTGTGACGGGGACAGTATCCTGGTTACGGACACCGTGGCAAATGAGCTTCAGCTTTCCATAGGGGATACCGTGCGGGTATCGGCAAACGGACAGATCGGAAATTATCGGGTGTCGGGGATCTACCAGTGTGCAAACGGTATGGGCAGCAACATAGGTATGAGTATGGGAGGATATTCCAAGATCGGTGATATCACCGGCTATATCTGGTGTTATCACTATATTCTGGAAAACGGAAATATGCGGGATTATGCGATGAATTATCTGCAGGAACATTACCACGGGATCGACGTCCATACCAACAGCTGGTCGGGACTGGATGGGATTGTCCTTATGATGCATGCCCTGATCGTGGTGATTTATCTGATCGCGGCCGTGTTTATTATGGTTTCTGTGGCGCTCATCTCCGGGAAACTGCTGCAGGCGGAAACAGGAAATATGGCTGTTTATAAAAGTTTGGGTTTATCCACAGCAAGGCTCCGGCTTTCTTTTTCGTTACGCTTTCTGGCTGTGGTTATGGCAGGTACGGTTGCCGGTATCCTTCTCTCTGCCGTTTTTGCCGATGGGATGATCGGAAGGATGTTCCGGCCATTTGGAATTGGGGATTTCCATTCGGGGTTCAGCATGATGAGTACGCTTTTGCCGTTTACTGCCATACCGGTTTTATTCTTTCTTTTTGCGTGGGCTTTTTCTGCGAGACTAAAGCAGGTGAGCATAGTAACTTTGATAACCGAGAATGATGATTAAAAGGAGACGATGAACATGAAAAAAAACAAACTGAAAACCTGGGCTGCGATATTTACCCTTGGCGTATCGATACTGGCTGGCTGTGGGGCGGAACCAGAAGATCCGGGAGAACCGCCCGCAGAGGTGATCAATGGGGAAAGCACAAATGCAGAAAATAATTCTGTGCAGGTTGAGAGCGGTACCAACATGGAGGAAACAGATAGCGGAGATGTGTCAGGGGATGAAGTTCTGGCAAATGCTATTTCTGTCCGTATTGGGAGGGATGGCTCTACAGAATGGAATGTGGATATGTATAACAATGATGCAGCCCTGACGATGCTGGATTATCTTTCCGGTTCCGCACTGCTGTTCCCTACTTATACCTATGATGAAGAAGGCGGGTTTGTGGCACAGAGTATCAGGGGAAGTTATACCAGGGATGACGAACAGACCATAGCTGATGTAAAGGCAGGTGAATTGTATTTGTTTAGCGGCGGGCAGCTTCGTTTCTATTTCAAAGACATAGAAGGGGCAGATATCACAGCAACGCCTGTAGGCTGTTTCACCGATATAGAAGGTCTGGCAGAGGCTGTGCAGGAAGCCTATACTTCTAATTTAGATGATACATGGGGAGTGGATGTGTATTTTTGGATTACAAAGACATTGGAGTAAAAAGCGAGAAGAAAAGACAATAGATTGTCTTGATTATCTCATCTATCAGATGGGACAAAACAGAACTACCAATTATAGATAGGAGGATGCAGAGATGGAAAGCAAAATGTTAGACGGTAAGGTGGCAATCGCGTCAGGGGCAAGCTACGGCATGGGATTTTCAATGGCGGGTTTGCCAAAGAAAGGGCGAGGGTTGTGATGACAGCACGCGGACAGGAAAAGCTGGATGCTGCCGTAGAAACGCTCAGGTCAAAGGGGTACGAAGTGACGGGCATCGTTGCGGATAACAAGAAATTGGAAGATGTGAAAAAAGTCATTCAGACAGCGGTGGACGTTTATGGCGACTTGGATATTGTAATCAACAATGCTGCAATAGGGGAACAGAAGATGATCGATGAGACGGACGATGAGTGGCTGGAACATGTTTATCAAACTAATGTATTCGGTCCATTTCGTTTTATCCGGGAGGCTTTGAAAATTTTTCTTCCCAAAAATGAGGGATGTATCATGAATACCTCATCGGTTAATGGGGAGCGACCGTTTTGTGGGGCATCCTACACATCTTCAAAAGGCGCGATTAACACATTGACTAAAAATGTTGCAATGCGTCTGATTGATACTGATATCCGGATCAATGCCGTAGCTCCCGGAGCTACTGTAACGCCTGCACATCTGGCAAATAAGGCAGGGAAACAGCCGGGCGGTGCAAAAATGCTGGAGTACAGCAAGCATTTTGTATATTTCCCCGGATCGGAATGCGATCCGATGGATCAGGCGAATGCCTGTCTGTTCCTTGCCTCCGACATGGGAAAACATGTTAAGGGGCAGGTGATCCAGGTTTGCAACGGGGCATTCCTTTAATCAAGAAACCTAGGAAAAGAGGAATAAAGGCAGAAAATGGATACGAAAAATAGCGAGGAGAAACTTTTCGGTGAGGCGCCGGTGGGTAAAGCGGTGATTGCCATGATTCTTCCAACAATCATCAGTCAAATCATTATTGTCATTTATAATCTGGCGGACACCTTTTATGTGGGCCTGACCGAGAACGCCAACGCAGTGGCGGCCATTTCACTGTGCATTCCGGTTTATTCGATGCTCTCGGCACTCAGTAATCTGTTCGGGATCGGCGGTGCAGGCGCTGCGGCATGAACTCTTGGAATGCAGGATATGCATAGGGCAAAACGGGTGTTGAAGCTGTCCCTGGTCGGTGCCTTTTGTATTGCCGTCTGTTATGCCATTTTTATGACGGTATGCCGGCATCCGCTTCTGCTTTTGATTGGTGGGGATGCCGGGACTATCGGTTATGCGGAAAGCTATGTATTCTGGACGATCATGGTTGGCGGGATACCGACCATCATGGCACCGGTGTGCGGACACCTGATCCGTGCGATGGGGCATCCCAGACAGGCGAGCTTTGGAATGATTTTGGGGGCGCTGCTTAATATCGGTTTTGATCCGCTTTTTATGTTTGTTTTGTTTCCCCGTGGAAACGAAGTGATGGGAGCCGCCATTGTTACTGCACTTTTCAATTGCCTGTCGCTGGTGTATTATGTGATTTTGTTCTGCGTTCATAAGATATTGGAAAAAGCGCACGGATCGCAAGGCGGAACTGGGGAATTGATTTTGGAAATTATAAAAGGCGGTATTCCCAGCTTTTTCATGGTGGCGCTTGCGATGGTTTCCAACTGTTTCCTGAATTCCATGATCTCCACACTTGGAAGTGAAGCGGTAGCGGGGCTTGGTATTGTCAGAAAGATTGACCAGCTTGCCTATGCAGTCAATCAGGGAATCACACAGGGGATGTTGCCGCTTGCGGCATACTGCTACGCATCTATTATCACAGCTTTACCGGGCAGCTGCAGTGTGCAATCAACCGCATTTATGCGCTGGATCAACCGAAGAATCTGAAAAAGGCAGCTTTGATACTCAGTTCCGGCAGCGACCATGTTTGCTGTGGTGCTATTTACGAATATCAGAATTCATTTTTGAACTATCTGAAATTGGAGGATATGGGTATTTATTCGGCATATGGCAAACAGAATAAGTCGGATGAGAAGCTAAAAGAATTGCGGGAATTTGGAAAGAGTTTATAGTAAACTGCTATATGTAACATAGTAACCATTTAAAAAATTTTATGAAAATAGTGAGAGGAGAAAGTATATGATTTACAGAAATTTTCAGGACATTGCATTATCCGGCTTAGGACTTGGCATGATGCGCCTTCCGGTGGTGGATGGCAACGATGGAGTAGTGGATGAGAGCGCAGCCGCAGAAATGATTGATTATGCTTATAAGAATGGAATCAATTACTATGATACGGCATGGGGCTACCATGACGGCAATTCTGAACTGGTCGCAGGAAAATATCTTTCCAAATATCCGAGGGAGAGCTATTATCTTGCCACCAAATTTCCGGGCTATGACCTTTCCAATATGGATAAGGTAGAAGAAATATTTGAGAAACAGCTTGAAAAATGCCGGACGCCATATTTTGATTTCTATTTATTCCATAATGTTTACGAGGGAAATATTGATGCGTATCTTGACCCGAAATATGGGATTTTTGAATATCTGATAAAGCAGAAAGAGAATGGCCGCATCAAGCATCTTGGCTTCTCAGCCCATGGCAGCGTGGAAGTGATTCGGCGTTTTCTGGATGCCTATGGGAAACATATGGAGTTTTGCCAGCTTCAGCTGAACTATATGGACTGGCATTTTCAGAATGCACAGGAAAAGGCAGCTCTTTTGCAGAAAGCAGGCATTCCGATCTGGGTTATGGAACCTTTGCGGGGCGGAAAACTGGCAAAAGCTTCTGAGGAATTGTCGGCAGCGCTGCAGTCCATGCGTCCGAAGGAAACGGTTCCCGGATGGGCATTCCGTTTCCTGCAGAGCGTTCCCGGCGTGACGATGGTGCTGTCCGGCATGTCCAACATGGAACAGTTGAAAGCAAATATTGCGACCTATGAGACAGATGAACCTTTGAGTCAGGAAGAATTGGATACTTTGGTGAAACTTGTGGATGAGGAGACCCAAAAAGGAGGACTTCCCTGTACGGCATGTCATTATTGTACCAGCCATTGCCCGAAGAAACTTCCCATTCCGGAACTGATTGCTTTATACAATGAGCATAAGCTTACAGGCGGCGGTTTTATCGCTCCCATGGCAGTTGGCAGCATGCCCGAGGAAAAACGTCCTGCCAACTGTGTTGGTTGCAGGGGCTGTGAGAAGGTCTGTCCCCAGCAGATCAAAATATCCGAGATGATGAAAGACTTTTCTTCCATGATCGGCATGTAAAGGAGACAAAGGAGATGGAATACAGAATCAATCAGCGGACTGGTGACAAAATCAGTGTTTTGGGGTTTGGAACCTCTTACATTGCGGAGGCAGGTGAAAAGGATGCTGTTGCAACAATACAGAGAGCTTACGCAGGCGGCATCAATTATTATGACCTTGCTACAGCGGAGGCCAGGACTTTTTCCTATTTTGGAACTGCCCTTGGCGATGTAAGAAAAAATGTATTTTACCAGATACACTTTGGGGCGAATTATGCTTCGGGAACCTATGGCTGGAGTACAGATGGCGAAACCATCCGGCGAAGCATTGCGTGGCAGCTTGCACAGCTTAAAACAGATTATATTGATTATGGATTTATCCATTGTATTGATGAATTGTCTGACTGGCAGGAATATCAACAAAACGGTGCTTTTGCCTATCTGATGCAGATGAAGGAGCAGGGAGTTGTAAAACATATCGGACTGTCCTCCCACACGCCATCAACAATCCAGAAAGTATTGGATGAAGTATCTGTGGATATGCTGATGTTTTCTGTGAATCCGGGCTATGACTATCAAAAAGGTGATTATGCCAAAGGTTCTGTGGATGAGAGGTCAGCCATCTATCGCCGCTGTGAAGCAGAAGGAATCGGCATCTCTGTAATGAAACCCTTTTCAGGCGGTCAGCTGCTGGATGCGGCAGTTTCACCCTTTGGGAAGGCACTGACACAGTATCAGTGTATGCAATATGCGCTGGACAGACCCGGTGTGCTGACGGTGCTGCCGGGAATGTCCAGTGTAGCGCAGGCAGAACATTTGCTGGGGTTCTTCGATGCAGCAGAAGAGGAAAAGGATTATTCCGTTATCGGAACCTTTAGTCCTGCGGAGGCCGTTGGCAAGTGTGTTTACTGCAATCACTGTAAGCCCTGTCCCATGGGGCTTGATATCGGCATCATCAATAAATACTATGACCTGGCCAGAAATGGGGACTCCATGGCGGCAGAGCATTACCGCAATCTGGAAACGAAAGCGGATGCCTGTGTGCAGTGCGGTCACTGCGAATCCCGCTGCCCTTTCCATGGAAACGAGGCCGAACAGTATAGTTTTTTCTGCATCCCCAAGGCGCTCTTTACGGACAGGAGGTTCAGGGGCGTATCCGCAGAGGCGAAGATGCTGTACGGGCTCCTGCTGGACCGGATGTCGCTTTCCATGAAGAACGGCTGGCTGGACGGGGACGGGAGGGTGTACATCATCTTCACGGTGGCAGAGGTGATGGGGACGCTTGAGGATACACATCATCGATCATGCAAAGACCAGGGAAGTTTACGCCGCATACAGGAAGTCAGGAAACAGTGAAAGGTTCCGGCAGCTGCACCGGGAGGAGATAGAAAAGCATGAGGCGGCAAAGGCATCCTTTGATGGCCTGGGCGGGAAAAAGATACCGACGGTGGCGGAACTTTCCGCAGAATATGCAGCATTACTGGCGGAGAAAAATGGGTGTTGCGAGGAATACAGGGCTGCCCGGAAAAAAAAGCAGGACAAGGGACGGAGGTATGATCCTTTCGCTTATCATGAAGGTTACTCCTGTGTGATCTGATCCCCGCTGACCTGCTTCCCCGCAGCGTGGCTGCGTGGAAATTTTTTTGTCCTGAAAAGCCGTCTTTGCAAAAATATCAAAACAGATTTCAAACCTGTTCAACCATAACTGCAACAGGAACAGGGCATCCAGACCGTTGACAATGCGGCGGCCAGCCGTTACAATATACGGCAAAGGAAGGTGGGGTGCGGGATGTCATCTGACCCAAAGTGGGACGGGAGCGGATGGCAGAAACAGCATATGCTGCGCATGGGGAAACAGGAAAAAACAGAAGGGAGCCTGGGGCATGAAGAAAATTTTAGTGGTACAGGGAGGCGGACGCCTGAACGGAAATACGGCGCAGCTTGTCACGGGTTTTGTGAAAGGGGCGGAGGATGCAGGCCATGAGGTGGAAGTGGTATCGCTGATGAAAAACGAAGTGAAAGGATGCCTGGGCTGCAATGCTTGCCGTTATGGGAAACCCTGCATACAGAAGGACAGTTTCAACAGCATTGTCCCCAAGATAGAAAATGCGGATCTGATCGTCCTTGCATCCCCCTTATATTTCTGGACGATCTCTTCCAGGCTTAAGGCTTTTATCGAAAGGTTCTACTGTCTGGCACAGGAAGATGCAGACCCGCCTTTGGGCAGGTATGAAAAATATCCGGAGAAAGACTGTGCGCTGCTGATGACATCAGCTGATGATTTCTTCTGGACCTTTGAGCAGGCGGTCTCTTATTATCAGTTCACTGTTGTGAATTACATAGGCTTTCATGATAAAGGGATGCTGCTTGCCGGGGGATGCGGTGACACGAATGGGAGGCCGCAGATCGACAGGACGGATCATCTGGCGGAAGCCTATGAGTTTGGGAAGAATATTTACGGACAGTAGTGGTATAAATGGAAATAGGACGCTGTGAGCGGAGAGTCGGGAGATTTTTTTTCAACAGGGAAAGGAATCCCCGGCTTATTTTTTTATTCCTGGAGAAATGAATATTTTTTACATGATCTCTGGGACCATGGCAGAAGAATTTCTTTAAGCTGTGCTTGAGGAAAAGCCACGCCGTAAGGCGTGTTCGCAAAATGGGCGGAGCGATTTTTGCCGGGGCTTGCATCAGTGTTACACATTCCTGAACTGAATGTGCGTTCAGCAGTTTTTTTGTGTTGCTGTGACGTTTCGAGTGATAGATTTCAATCATTTTTAAGGATACATTTCATCACTTGTGTTTTTAGACGATTACCCTAAGATGAAATTTATTTTATTGACAAAAGTAAAACGGAGAGATATACTTTGTAATAGGTTAGCGGCTACTAACTAAGAACAGCCGCATTTGTTAAAACACAAGGTTAGCACAAACTAACTTATGTGATGAAAAAGGTGTGCAGTATAAGGTGTAATGGTATAAATGGTTCATGGCATATGTGAGATATATGCTTGATGAAGCAGTGAGGGACATAGTGGTCTATGGTGCCGTTTCGGCGGGCAGTGCATCTCATGAGAAAAAGAAACCGTTCGTGAAAATGAAAGGTTGTTCATCACATGGAGGATAGAGAAGTGCAATTTGACCGAAAAAGCATATATTGTATTCCCGGCATACGAAAAGGGTACTGCGCTACTGGATAAAGAAGGAATATGGTTCCGAGGCGGAACAGGTATGGGATGGGGTACAGCGGCAATATGCTAAATTTCTGGAGGATACTTTGGATTTTGGAGGGAAAAAGAGTCCCCATGCTGTCCAGATTTATGACAGCATTTTACTGTTTGCTTATTGTACGGCTGAGCCGGGGAACATTCGCTGGAAGAACTGCAGCCCGTGTCGCTTGAAATGTTCATGGCTTCTTTCCGGACCCTTGGGAAGATATTCAATGCAAACCACAGATGGACAATGAATCTTCTTGGATTTATATTTAAGGCTGCAGCCGGAAAGACAAATAAGCACGTTGGGGAATACCCGGATGATTTTGCGGCAGCCATCCAGCCGTATGACAGAAAAAACGGCATTGTGCGATACAGCCTTACGAAATGCCCGATCGCAGAGTTTGCAAAGAAGCATGGCGTTACGGAATGGATGCCGCTTATGTGCAACTGCGGTTATATGGCTCTCGCACATATCAATGCAGGGCTGATACGTACCGGAACCTGTACGAAATGCGACGAATGTGATTATCTGGTGTCCGGGGATGAAAATCCTGTAATGAACCGATATGAACATATAAAAGATGAAAAAGGATTCATTGCCAGCAGGAGAAAGTAAAGGTGATAATATGCAGACAGAAGCAATTTACGGTATCCTGATACCATTCCTTGGGACGGCGTTAGGCGCTGCCTGCGTGCTGTTCATGAAGAACAGGCTGAATCCCCTGCTGCAGAGGGCATTGACCGGGTTTGCCGCGGGGGTTATGGTGGCGGCTTCCATCTGGAGCCTGCTGGTTCCTGCCATGGAGCAGTCGGGAGATATGGGGAAATGGGCGTTTATACCCGCTGTAGCCGGATTTTGGATAGGCATCCTGTTCCTGTTGGTTTTGGATCGGACGGTTCCGCACCTCCATATGAACAGCAGTAAAGCAGAAGGATCGGAGAGCAGCCTGCAGAAGACAACCATGCTGGTGCTTGCAGTGGCGCTCCATAACCTGCCGGAAGGCATGGCGGTGGGAGTGGTCTATGCCGGGTGGCTTTCCGGGAACTCTGGGATTACAGCCATGGGCGCAATGGCGCTTTCCTTGGGAATTGCCATACAGAACTTCCCGGAAAGTGCGATTGTTTCCATGCCCCTGCGGGCAGAGGGTGTGAACAGGGGGGAAGGCATTCTTTTACGGCGTGTTTTCCGGGGTAGTGGAGCCGCTTGGGGCGGCACGGACCATCCTTGCAACGGGTTTTGTGGTCCCGCTCCTGCCGTACCTTCTGAGTTTTGCCGCAGGCGCGATGGTCTATGTAGTGGTAGAGGAGCTGATACCGGAGATATCGGAAGGGAAGCATTCCAATGTGGGGACAGTCCTTTTCGCGGCAGGCTTTACAGTCATGATGGCGCTGGATGTGGCGTTGGGATAAAAATGGAACAAATGCGTTCCATGGAACAAATACTTTCCACGGAATAGGTGCTTTCCATAGAATGGAGGAATGTGTATGCTGGGCAGGATAATCATTGAGGGGATTGGGTTTAACCGAAAAGATAAGGCAGCAAAATGGATAATGGGAACGGTGGGCTTTGCCGTTTTGTCGGCGGTGGTTTCGGCAGTTATGGCGCTGCTGTTAAAGTACTAGGAGGGAGAGCAATGAAAAAAACAGAAAATCATTTTAACAATATCGGCATCAGCAGCGAACTGGATATGCCGAGGATACGGCATCTTATGAAAATCGGGCTTGTTGCAGCGGTCATGGTACTGGCCGGGGATATGCTGTTAGGTTATGGGGCGGCGGAGACGGAAGTATCCGGCATTCCGGTGACTTTTGCAAGATATCTGGATGTATCGGATGGAAGAATATTCTGGTCGGCAATTTTAGGGACGATGGGAATCCCGTTGGAGTGCCTCTGTTATTTTGCAATTTATAGGCTGATAGCCTGTAAAAGCGAAAAATATGCGCATACATATCGCGCAGGGATTTTCGGCTGCCTGATATTTGCCGGCTGTGGAGTCCACGTTCCTTGTTGTGCGGCAGTTTATTTCCTGAAGAAAATGTATGCGTTTAGTCCGGACAAGGCGCTTGAAATGACAGTGGAATTTCTGGCTTATTTCCTTGCGCCCGCGACAGTTCTGTTTTTGATTTTCTTTTTTGTCATGACAGTGACGCAGATAAGAGCCTTTGCAAAGGGACTGACGCCGCTTCCGAAATGGGCATGGGTGTTTTCGGTTTTGTTCGGCCTGCTAATGGCGGTGATATTAAAGGCCCCGAATCTGCCCCTGACAAACGCTCTTGCAACGGGGTGGATCAGCATCGGGAATCTCTGGATGTTTGGTGGGTTGCTTCTGATAACAAAAAGAGAGTAGGAGGATAGATTGAAAAATCAAGATTTTTCATAGACGAATTTATTCGTCTTGTGAATATTGTGCCTGCGGCCCAAAGTTCGCAGGTTACGGAAAGGCATGGTTATTGATTATGAAATTATTGGTTTATGGCGCGGGCGTGATCGGATGTGAACTGGCCCATGTGCTGAAAAAGGGCGGGAACGATGTATCACTCCTTGCCAGAGGGGATTGGAAGGAAACCCTGGAAAAGCGGGGGCTTGTGATCCGGCACTATCTGCAAAGGGAAACGACAACAGACAAAGTGAAAGTCACAGGCTGCCTGAACCCCGATGATGAATATGACATCATCTTTGTTGTGATGCAGGCGGATCAGGTGCCGGATGTCCTTCCTGCCATTGCCGCAAACGTGAGCCGCTATGTTGTTTTCATAGGCAACAACCCATGGGCGGAGAAAACGGAAAAGCTGGCGCAGGCAGATTCTCCTGTCGAAAAGGAGGCTGCTTTTGGCTTTATGACGGCGGGAGGCAGACGGGAGAACGGGCAGGTCATCAGTATCCATGTCCGCGCCCATCTGACGGTAGGCGGCAAGGACGGGGAATTGTCCCATGGATTCCGGGAGTGTATAGCAAAGGCGTTTTCAAAATCGGGGTGCAGCCTGACATGGGAAAGCCGGATGGATGCGTGGCTGAAATGCCATATGGCGGAGATCCTTCCGCTTGGGTATGTATCTTATGCTGTGGGTTGCAGCCTGTCTGAAGCGTCAAAGAGCCAGAGAAGAGCCATGGTGGATGCCACTGCGGAGGGCTTTTCCTTGCTGAAGTCGCTGGGGTATCCCATCAGGCCTGCGGAGGACGGCCCCCTTTTTACAGGCGGGGCAAAGCGTATGCAGTGGCAGGCGGTCATATTTGTGATGTGCAAAACGCCGCTGGGGCGGCTGGCGGTAACAGACCACTGCGCCCATGCGGTCAGCGAGATGTCTTTTCTTGACAGGGCATGGGAGGAACTGCGCAGGTCGGCGGCGGATGCGTCCGTGAATGTGTCCATGCCGGTATGGGACTCCCTGCGGAAGAATATGCCCTCGGAAGGAAAATGGGGAAGGCATGAAAAGATCAGGAACGCTTATAAGAGCCTTGGCGGCGGGGCTTTCGTTTATGATGGGATGATCACCTGTTCCACGCTGCCGGGGAAAGCTGTCTGTAAACTGGTGTGGAACATGGACAAGAAGAAAAATGACCGCTATCTGCAACTGGCGCTCTCCGGTATCCCGGATGATTTTTCCGGCCGGATGCTGGAGGTGCCGGTGGGAACGGGCGTGCTGACCATGCCGGTGTATGAGACGCTTGGCGGTGCGGATATCACCTGCCTGGATTACTCTGCGGACATGATGGAGCGGGCCAAGCGGCAGGCGGAAAAGAGGGGACTTAAAAATGTCCGTTTCCTGCAGGGAGATGTTGGAAAGTTACCTTTTGAGGATAGCAGTTTCGACCTTGTGCTGTCGTTGAACGGCTTCCATGCTTTTCCCGATAAGGAGGCGGCGTACAGCGAGATATTCCGTGTCCTGAAGCCGGGCGGGATTTTCTGCGGCTGTTTTTATGTGAAGGGCAGGAATAAGCGGACGGACTGGTTCATTGAGAAATTATATACGCCAAAAGGATTTTTTACGCCGCCTTATGAGACCGTGGAGAGCCTGAAAGCGCGCCTGAAATCCATGTATCGGAAAGCAGAAGTGAGATCTGTGGAGGGCATGGCGGCTTTCCGGTGCAGGAAAGGGAAAGCTGATGCTGAAAGTTGAAAATAAGTCAAAAGAAGAAATTACGGAAATCGGCAGGAGGATTGGGGAGGCGTTTGTCGCTGAAAAGGCGGGGCTTGTGACAATGCTGACAGAGGAACAGGCGGTCAAGGCATTTGAAATCATGACGGAATATTTTTACAGGGCAGGGATGATATATACCACATCCGAAGTGGGCGAAGGATATCTTGCTTACAGGGAGAAAAAGAAAAAACCTCCAATCGGTCCGGCACTGCATGAGATAAAGCGTTTTTTATGTGAACTGCCGCTTTAAGCAGTCCTTGCTGTTGCGAAGAGCGGCGGTGAGCAGTATGCAAAGATTTTCAAGAAAGAGCGAAATTACATTGCGGTATCCATGGTAGTGGTGCTGCGGGAATTTCAAGGGAAGGGATTCATGCACAAGGTTCTGGAACAGCCTTTTGCCGAGGCGGATGAGAAAAATATCCCCTGCGTGCTGGATACCGACACGCCGCTGAAGGTGGAGAAATATATCCGGTGCGGCATGGAACTGGCCGGAGAGAAGAAACTGCAGCATGGGATTTCACTGTATGCAATGGCATATAACGCATCGCAGAAAGGAGGGCAGCATTTTTGAAAAAACAGCAGACAGCCCACTCCGTGGGTAGTCCTTATGTTAATAAGAAACATCTCCCGATGATGGGAGTGGGGCCGGTTTATGTTGCGGTGATCATTGCGGTAACTGTAATCGCAGTGATTGCGGGAAGAAGTGCGGCGTTTGAAAAAGGCAGGGTTCCATCCCTGAAAATCCCGCTGCTCATCATGGGGATTCTACTGATCGTGCTGGGCATTTACCTGTGGGCAGGGGCGATGTTCCGGTCAAAGATAGACAACCATATTGCGGAGAACAGGCTGGCGACCACCGGCGCTTATGCACTGGTGAGGAACCCGATCTATTCGGCTTTTATGTTTTTCTGTACGGGTGCGCTTATGATTGCGGGGAACCTGTTTTTTCTGCCTTTGTTCTTCTTCTATTGGATATTTATGACCGTTTTGATGAAATGCACGGAGGAGCGGTGGCTGAAGGATTTGTATGGCATGGAATATGAGAAATACTGCAGCAGGGTGAACCGATGTATCCCGTGGCCTTTGAAATAATCAGGTGATTTTGGAGGATAGATATGAAATTTTTTGAATTTGGGGAAGAAAATGAAAAGCTCATGGTAATGCTGCACGGCGGCGGGGTGAGTTATCTTGGGGCAGTTCCAGTGGCGGAAACCGTGGCGAAAAAATTCCATGTTGTGCTGGTGGCATATGACGGCTTCAATCCGTCTGAGCCGGAGAAAGAATTTACATCTGTTATGGATGAGGAGAAGCAGATTGCTGAGTATGTCCTGAAAAATTATGGTGGAAAAATTGATGTGCTGTATGGTGTATCTTATGGCTGCCGTGTACTCAATGAAGTGCTGCGGGATAAGCGGCTGGCAATCACTACAACGATTGCGGACGGTTTTGGAACACGCGAGTATCCGGACATCAAAAGCGAGTGGGGCAAAGATCTGTACTGCTTTTTCTTTACGGGATTTTTTTATGCCATCATGGGGCGCGCAGGAAAACGGCGCAAAAAATTTATCGCCCAAATTACCGGAAGGACTTACGAGGAAGCCGAGCGGCTGATCTATACCAAAGCTACATGGAATAGTTGGCGCAACCAGGACCGCTGCCTGATCGGACACAAGACGGACTATGAAGCATTCAAAAATACGGATATGTACATATGGTACGGCATCAACAGCACGGTAGAGCGCAGGCTTGCAAAGAATATAAAGCAGCTCCAGGATGCGGGGCATCAATTTACACTTAGAATATTCAAGGACGTGGGGCATGGCGGACTTGCAGGTGAGCAGCCTGACCGCTTTCTTGAAGAAGTGGAAAAGGCACACGCACATTCGCTGAAAAAGGCGAAGAAAGCAGCGGAGAAACCGGGACTGTTTGCGGATATGATAAAATGTTGACGCAGAAGGGCATTGCGTCAACTTCTGATTCCATGTGCGCCGGAGCGCACGGATTTATGGGAAAGGAGTTAAAATGATATGGTTTTTATTTTGCAGCTATTCATATATCTGGTATTTTTCACAGCCTGCATAAAGCTGCTGGTCTTAGGTGACCCGGTGAGAGGGATTTTCTTTTATCCGAAGCCGATACAGCGGCGAGCTTTTGAGACGGGGCTGGCTACGGAACGGGAAGCAAAAAGGCGCAAAAGGATATTCTTTACCGTGCTTGTTTTGGGGATTGTGATCCTGCCGGTGGTATTTATCGGATGCTGGAGCGGCATTTCCGACTTTAGGACTGCGTTTATCCGTGCGGTTATTTTCCTTGAGGTAATGAATTGGTATGACGGCATCGTGGTGGATGAAATATGGGTGAGGTTTGACAGGTTCTGGGTAATAAAGGGCATGGAAGATATGTCCCATGTAAAGGATCTGAAATTTGTTTTAACAGAAAGGCTCATAATGACGGCTGTTTATATCCCTGTGGCGGCAATCATTGCAAAATTTGCGGTCACGATCTAAAAAACAGTTTTGGAACGGGTCTATGAACCTGCTGCGTGGAAGGAGGCGGTGTGATAAAGTGAAACAGAAAAAATCGGTAGAGGACTATCTGAAGGTAATCTATATCCTTTCCAAAAAGAAGGAAGTGCATGGCTCAGACATTGCCGGGGAACTGAGGGTTTCAAGGCCGACCGTTTCCGTCGCGCTGAAAGCGCTGGCGGAGGAAGGGTATGTCTTTGTGGACAATATGCATGAGAATCCAAAGACACACTTCGTGTGTCTGACGGAGAGGGGAAAGAAGATTGCCAGGGACATCTATGAGCGGAACAGCACCTTCCGGCAACTCCTCACAGGGCTTGGCGTGGATGAGAAAACAGCGGCGGCGGACGCCTGCGAGATGGAACACGCCGCCAGCAGGGAGAGCTATGAGGCACTGAAGCGGCTGTTGTAAGAAGTTTTGTGGGAAAGGAGGCGGATGGCTATGGTATGGGAAAGAACGATATTAGACGGCCTTGCGGTATGTGCAGTGTTTAATGTGACGGTTGCGCTGTTATGGCTGCTTATGCCGAATGCTTTTTCAAAAATGCTGCCGCCGGAAATCAGGAAGGCGGCACCGAGGAGGGAAAAGAAGGAACTTGTCAGATTGGCCGGCGTGCTTTATCCGATGTACATTTTGATATTTGTATATATGGCTGTCAGCGCAAGGCAGGTAGGAGTGGCAGGTTTCTGGAACCTGTTCTGGACGGGCTATGTGGAAATGTTCTTTGTCAACCTTGGGGATTTCTTCGGCCTGGACCTACTTTTCAGGGGGATCGTGAAGAGAAAAGGACTTATGCCTCCGGGAACGGAGCATTGTGAGGCATGGAGCCTGAAAAAGTGGATGCTTACGCTGGGGATTCCTGAACACTGCATTATGTGGCCTTTGATCGTATGTCCCCTTACGGGGCTGATCTGCGCAGGGATTGGGGCTTTGATTTAACGGATGGAGAGGAGTGGATATTATGAATTATACTTACTGCGAAACTTTGATGTGGCACGCATTAGCTTCTGCCGCTTTCCAGGATCTGTCCGGGAAGGAACCGGGCATGGATGCGGCGGCGCTGAAACGGAGGTCGAAACAGATTTACCGGGAAATGGCCGCCCGCACCCCGGACATCGGCTCCCTGACGGAGAACCCCCTGCGCATCTGCCTGGCCGGAGGGATGCTGTGGCTGTCCATCTATGAGGCAGCGGATGGACAGATAAGCGAGGAGCGTTTTGCTGGGATGGTGGATGCCAGTATGCAGGCACCGTTGGTAAAGGCGTCTTTCCGGGGCAAAGCAAAAACAGCCTTTACACGAAAAGCACAGCAGAACCGGGTGGCTGTTGCGGCGCGGACGGATGCGGGGAGCAGCCCGTTCCACTGGGATACGGAGGTGATCCTGGGCCGGGATGCGGAAGAATACACCATTATTTACCGCCAGTGCGGGCTGTGTGCGCTGGATATCCTGTCTGTTGACTGGATGGGCGGCAGGCTCTACCGTACCAAAATACTGGCTTCCGGGGGCGACTGCTGTGATTTTTATATCTGTAAAAAGGATTCCAGATGGGATGTGGAGCGCCGGACGAAAGAAGAGGGGAAGTTATGAGAAGCAGGAGAAAAGTAATATTCGCTTTACTCGGTGGTATGTTGGGCTGTGTTTTTATGGGCAGCGGCGACTGGCTGATGATGTATGGAAGTACCACTTATCATGGAGATATCTACTGGCTTACGGAAGGCGTGGCGCAGATTCCGGCATGGAGAAATGCACTGTCTATGTTTGTGGCTTTCCCTGCGGTTTTATTGTATGGGATTGCACTGTTTGCCACTGCCGGGTTTGTAAAACAGGAGCGGCATAAGAAAATCTATCATTATCTGACAGCGTTCGGACTGACCCCATGGCTGTGCCTCCATTTGTTTTATGTCATGATCCTTTTTGTATTTGCATGGCTTAACGGCAACGGCTATGAAGCGGCGGCTCTGCCTGTGGCGGCGGCTCTTTTTTCGCAGTTATCGTGGGTAGTGGCATTAAGCGAGGCATTCATGCTCCCGCCTTTTTTATACTGGTTTTATCTGCAGGTTTCTGGTAAAACGGTATTTCCGAGAGGAATGGCGTTTACGAATGTACTGGTGATTTATGGTATTCTGTGGCTTATTAAGTCTGCCATGCCGGACACCCCGTTTCGGATTGGATTTACAAACGGGCTGATGAGCGAGAGCATGATTTTTTGGTTTGGAATGATGCTGGCATGGGTGATGCGGCATAGGAAAGAAAGCGAAGCGGAGGGGTAAAACGGATATGAAGGTAACTTTGATTTTATCATTGATACTCATGGCATTGTTCTTTCTTTTGCTATGGGCGGCGGTTGCACTGGTGCAGTCAAAAAAACTTTTCGGCACTGCGCCAAAGGATATACAGGCGGCTGTCCTGGAGCATGAGGAACGCTTTCCGGGGGCAAGGCTGCTGGGGTGGATCATCCTGATTATGGATGTGCTTGCATTCCTGTTTGTATTTGTTTATGCAGGATGGGATGGTATTAGGAGCGGTTACGGGTTCTGGCAGTTTGCGGCGAGGTTCCTTACGATGCTGTATCTGCTGAAAGCATTTGACATGATTTTCTTTGACTGGTTCCTGCTCACAAAGTCCCGTTTCTTCCAGCATTATTATCCTGAGACGGAAGGCTGTGCGGGATACCAGCAGTTTGGGTTTAACAGGAAAGAACAGCTTACGAAAATCATATTGTTTCCTTTTTTGGCTTTATTGCTGGCTTGGATCTGTACGCTTTTTTAGAAAACAGGGAAATGAGGTGGAACAAAAATGAGCATGGGTATTATAATTGCAGAAGCAGCAATATTCAGCATTTTCTTCCCGGTTATGGCTTTTGCGACAACCGGGAAGAAATCCAGACTGCAGGTGCATAACTATCCGCCTGAAATTCAGGAAGAATATTTCAGGACGCATGAGCGGATGGAAGTACAGCCGTTAAGCAGCAGGGTATTTGACCCTCGCGGCATTCGCCAAGGTCCTACGGACTGTGGCTCATTGCCCGCGGGAATAAAAGCAGTCGGGATTCTGATATTTACGGTCATCCTTGCGGTATGCGCCTGTGCAGCAGGAGCGGAAAAGTTCGTGGAGGGATTCGCTATTGCCTTTGGCTTGATGGTCTGGATCGGCGCTTATGACACGTTTTTTCTGGATTGGGTTCTCTTTGCCAATATGAAACGATTCCGGATGGAAGGGACGGAACACATGGCTTTGCAGGGCATATGGCGGAACCGGAAGGAAGGACAAACAAGGCGGTTATTGTGATCATGGGCGGGGAGAAGAGCATCCTTCCGGGAATCAGGATTGCGGAGCGGTTTGCGGGTTTTGGGTTCTGCGGGCTGTCCGTATCGCTGTTTAGGGCGGAAGGACTGCCGGACGGTCCTGACAGGATACCGCTTGAACTGTTTGAAAATGCGGTCAGGTTTCTTGGGGAGAAAAAAGGAATCAAATCCATCAGTACCTATGGCGTGTCCATGGGTTCCCTGTTTGCGGCGCTTGTTGCAGAATATATCGGAGGGATTGCGAACGTAATTATGGTTTCCCCATCCCATGTGCCTTTCGAGGGGACGCCGGACAAAAAGCATATGACCGGGCATTCCGTTGTGACATGGCGCGGAAAAGAGCTGCCTTTTGTCAATGCGGATTTTACGAAATACAAGGCGATGAAATATTACCGTGACAGCCGCGCAGAGTGCAGGGTTACGAGGATGTGGAGGTCTTACCGGGACGCCTACGCAGATAAAGAGCGGGAATCAAAGGCAGACATCCATATAGAAAAGCTGGATGCCCGGATTCTGCTTCTGGCAGGGACGGAGGACGAGATGTGGCCGTCGGACTATTCTGTAAAGTATCTTGAAAAATCCCTGCGGGAAAACCATTACAGCAGGGAATATAAAGCGGTATTGTATGAAGGAACCAGCCATCTGCTCGGCATGATGCCAGGCCGTAAGAGAAATTCGGTATTGTACAAAATGATTCCGCTGATCGGGATTTTTTACCGGAGGTTCCGGGATGACCGCAATGCTTGTATGAAAGCGCTGGAACAGTCCGAGAAGGAGATTATAGAATGGATAGGGAACAACGGAACAGGAGGATAATATGGATTTACAATTAGGAGATGTCCAGGAAACAGCCCTGATCCCACTTGCAGTCAGGGCAAATGAGACAAAGCGGAAAAATGCACGCATCCATGATGAAAAAGCGGTGGAGATTATAGAAGCGCTGGCAATTAATACAAGGGATATGGATAAATTCATGTCCCATGAGGGCGTGGTGGCAAGGACGATCATGTTTGACAGGACGCTGAAAAAGCTGCTGGAAAAATATCCGGATGCGGTCTGCGTCAATATTGGCTGCGGTCTGGATGACCGATTTTCACGGGTGGCTATGGAAGAAGGGCATTCCAACGGAAAAGTAAGATGGTTTAATGTAGACCTTCCGGATTCCATAGAAGTGAGAAAAAAGGTTTTTACGGAAACGGAGCGTGAGCATATGCTGGCGGGGGACATTCTTGAGACAGGATGGATAAAAGATATTCCGAAAGCGGAAGTGGTGATTGTGATCGCAGAGGGGCTGCTCATGTATTTTTCAAAGGAGCAGGTGGGTACGGTCCTGCACAACATCACGGATTCTTTCGACAGGGGATTCCTGCTTGCGGAGCTGATGCATCCTAAGATGATGAAAGAGAAAGTGCATGATACGGTAAAACATACCAATGCGAAGTTTGGGTGGGGAACGAAAACGGGAAATGACCTGCTGGAACTTAATCCGAAACTGGAACTGATAAGGGAGAGCAGCTTTTGGGATGAGATGAAAAAGTACACATTTGTTGGGAAAATAGGGAGCGTAGTGGCAAAAAACCTCAATAACCGGCTTGCCATCTACAGGTGGGGAAGATGACCGGGATCTATCTGGCAAAAAACCATCTGCTGCTGGAGGCAGGATACGGGAATCCGGAGATGCACAGCCATTCTGCCTGCCGCGTTTTGATCGGGCTGCATGGGGATATGCGCATGAAGCGGAGGATTCCTGCAACCACTGTAACTGTGGAAATGTAAAACTGACCTTTGATACGTTCATGGACTGGATCATGCAGATGAAAAGGCAGGGCAGATAAAAAAAATGTCCAATCGGTGCAATTCTTTATGCTGATGGGAGGCATCCATCCCGTAATGTGGATGCTGATGCCCGGCTTTATTGCCGTCTTTGCGGGGATCCTCTTTATGCTGATGGCGGCAAAGGTGAAGGAGCCCGGAGCGGTGTTCCTGATGGGACTGATCACGGCGTTGATTTATTTTGCCACAGGGCAGTTTACCCTGGTGATACTGGTTTCCATGGCGTCAGCCTGCATCCTGGCCGAAGTGATCCGTGGCTTGACAAAGTACGACAGTTTCAAGGGGAATGCTGCATCCTATGTGATTTTTTCGCTCGGAATGGTCGGTTCTCCGTTACCTATCTGGCTGTTTAAAGCAGACTTCCTTGCTCGGATCACGGAACAGGGGATGCCTGCGGATTATGTGTCCGCTGTAGAAGCGCTCTCTTCCAATGCCATGCTGGTTGTACTGTTTGTGGCTCCTATTATCGGTGGGATGATTGGCGCATTTCTTGCGAAGGGATTGTTTCAGAAACATTTTATAAAGGCAGGAATCGTGTAATGAGGAGCGCTTCGGGCAAAAAACATATATTATTGAGAAGCAAAAAGCGGCTTCTCAATAATCATGTACTATTGAAATTCGACCCACGGACAGAGCTTTTGTTTCTGATACTGGCAAATGTGGTGGCGTTTACCCAGCATTCCCTGTGGGGTGAGGTTACATGGGTTGTTTTGCTGCTCCTGTTGATCGTTGCCTGCGGCTGCACAAAGTCCGCAGGCAGGCTGGCATTTGCCTTTGGGCTCTGCCTGCTCCTGCAGTATTATGTTTTTCCAAACGGGCCCAAAATTTTAGCAGGCAGTTTTGCCATCCTGGTTTCCTATGCGAGGAAAGTTTTTCCATGCCTGATTGTGGAAACTTTGACATTACAGAAAACATCTGTCAGGGAGCTTATGGCTGCTCTGCGCAGATGTCATATCCCACAGGGGCTGATCACACCGCTTTCCGTAACCATCCGCTATTTTCCAGCCTTGAAAGAAGAAGCGGGATACATAAGGGATGCCATGAAACTGCGGAACATCCACGGGATACAAAAAATAGAGTGCCTGCTTGTCCCGGTTATGATCTCGGCGGCAACAACTGCGGAGGAACTGTCTGCTGCCGCTGTCACAAGGGGGATTGAAAACCTGGCGCATAAAACGAGCATGGTCGAAATGAAATTCGGCGTGCAGGACTTTTTATGCCTGGCATTCGGTGTTGTATTTTGTTTTATCTCAGTTATGGCAGGATAGGAGGTGTGCCCGTGATAGAGATACAGGATGTTTCTTTTGCATATGAGAGAGGACAGGGGACGCTTTCCCATATGAACCTGCAGATTGGGCGGGGTGAGTGTGTGCTTCTCTGCGGGGAAAGTGGGGGCGGCAAGACAACGGTGACAAAGCTGGTCAATGGACTGATCCCCCATTTTGTGAAGGGCGGTGATTTATCAGGCAGGACGGTGGTAAATGGGCTGGATGTTTCGGATATGGAAATGTACCATCTGGCAGAACAGGTCGGCTCCGTGTTCCAGAACCCCAAGTCACAGTTTTTTAATATGGATTCTGACAGCGAGATCACATTCGGGCTGGAAAATGCGGGCACCTCACCGGAGAAGATCAAAGAACGTCTGGAGGCCACGGTTTCGGCACTGAAAATCGGGCCGCTTCTTGGAAGAAATATTTTCTCCATGTCCGGCGGGGAAAAACAGAGCCTTGCTTTTGCAAGCGTTTATGCCATGGACCCGTCTGTGTTTGTGCTGGATGAGCCGACAGCCAACCTGGATGCGGAGGCAATTGGCATCCTGCGCAGGCAGATCATGCAGATTAAAAAAGAAGGGCGGACGGTCATTGTTGCGGAGCATCGTCTGTATTTCCTGATGGATTTGGTTGACTGTGCCGTATTCCTGCAGGACGGGAAGATGATTCAGATTTATTCGGGAGATGAATTCAGGAGAATCCCGGAGGGGCAGCGTATCAGGATGGGGCTGCGGAGTTTCACTGACCCCGTGATGGAACTGCCGAGCGCCAGGCCGCCCGGAACGAAAAACGGGCTGTCGGTAGAAAACCTTTCCTGCGCATTTTGCAGGCAGACCATATTTGAGGGGATCAGCTTTTCAGCAGATCCCGGAGAGGTGCTTGGAATTGTGGGATGCAACGGGGTGGGAAAGACCACGCTGACACGGTGCCTATGTGGTCTGTTAAAAGAAAAAAATGGAACCGTCCGGCTTGACGGGATGGTCCTGAACCGGAAACAGCGGAACAGGGCGTGCAGCCTTGTCATGCAGGACGTAAACCACCAGCTTTTTTCGGACAGCGTGTGGGATGAATGTGAACTGTCCACGCCGGAGCGCAGGTCAGCGTCTGGCAGTGGCGTCCGCTATCCTTTCGGGAAAGCGTCTCCTGATATTCGACGAACCCACCAGCGGGCTGGATTACAGGCATATGCTGGAAGTGGGGCGCATGATCCGGGATCTGGCGGGGCAGGGATGCATTGTGCTGGTAGTTTCCCACGACAGGGAGTTCATGGAGAAAGCCTGTGACCGCATATTTGAAGTAACAGTTCAGCCATACCGTAGATCCTTTGTGTACAATGTATATTCTGGCAAATTATGAATGGCATGGCTGAACTGTTACTATTTGAAATGGATGGAAGGAGGGGTATGGATGGATGAGTTTCTGCTTACGGAAGATACCGGCGTAAAACTGGTGGAAGCGGGAGGGTGCAGCGTGTATCAGCTACGGAATGAGACGGGGGAAGGGACGATCACCGTCTATGAAGTTTTTCCGGGAGTCAGCCTTTCCTATAACGATTTCCATATCCGTTATTATGACAGCAGGTTCAAGCCGGACAGGAATGTCTTCTGCATCGACCACTGCCGGGAAGGACGGCTGGAGTATCCGGCGGCGGATGATGCCTATTCTTATGTGGAAGCAGGGGATCTGAAACTTGACCGCAGGCTTACCCATACCGGGCATTTTGAGATGCCCCTTTCCCATTACCATGGCGCAATGGTGTCTTTTGATATGGATGCTGCCTGCAGATCCCTGCCGCAGGAGGTTAAGGACTTTCCCGTGAACCTGCGGGCATTGCAGGAAAAGTTCTGCAGCGGTATTTACCCTTATGTGGTGCATGGCGACGGCTCCATTGAACATATTTTTGGGGAACTGTACGCGGTGCCGGAAAAAATCAAACGGCCTTATTTTAAGATTAAGATCCTGGAACTGCTGCTGTATCTGGAGGCATTGGAACTGCCGGAAAACCCGGCAGAGAAACCGTATTTTTACCGGACGCAGGTGGAGAAGGTCAAGGCGGTGCAGCAGTTCCTTGTGGGGCATATGGATGAGAATTTCACGCAGGAGGAGATGTCCCGCCGTTTTGATATCCCGCTGACGCCCCTTAAAAACTGCTTTAAATCGGTTTTTGGGGCAAGCATTGGAAGCTACCTTCTGGAATACCGGATGAACCAGGCGGCCGTTTTCTTAAGGACAAAACGGGAGATGAGCGTGGCGGAGATTGCCGGGCGCGTGGGATACGACAGCCCAAGCAAGTTTGCGGCGGCTTTCCGCAGGAAAATGGGGATGACGCCGATGGATTACCGGAACCGGTTGTAGCGTTAGAAAAAAGTATTTGTCCAATCGGGGCAAAATGGGCGGGTTGTATCTGTGTGGGCGGAAGAGACGTGAGTGAATTTATACTGACGGTCACTAACATTTGCCATGAATGCTCTTCTTCATTGAATGCTCTTCTTCAATGCTGCCCGACTCACGAGCGAGAAGCATTATGAATCGGTAGCAAATGTATGCGCTCACGAGTATATCTTGAGATTCGGCAGAACAGCCTGAATAAGCGTAAAGTGTTTATCTCCCGTCCAGACAGCAACATCATATTTGATTGCAACCATAGCTATAACCGCATCTGAAAGTGGAACTGACACACCATTGTTTCGGAGTTTATACAGATATTGCACCTAATAACTGCCAGTCCGCATGCTCTATAGAAAGTTCATCAAAAGCACCCAGCATGGTAGTAATCTCGTTAAAGTCCTTTTCTGATACAGCCCCATGAAGCAATTCAGTTCTGATTACGCCACAGATAGCAATGTCTTCCTTTTCGAATGTCTTTGTGATCTCTTCAGTCGGATGATTCCAAAAATCTATGAAAACATTTGTGTCCACAAGCAGCATCAAATCATGCTCCTCTCTCTAAGATCATTTACAGCGGTTGCATCAATCTTAATCTTTCCAGCTGATTGCAGAAAACGCCTTTTCTTTTCTTCCTTTGTCAGTCCGGCAACTTTGTTTACCATTTGACTTTCCATCATCGGTTCCTTAAATCCTGTGATAGATACTGTTCTCATGGCATCAATCATTTTGATTAAAGTCCGGATTCCGTCTTCTGTCATTTGATCAATTCTATTATATGCTTCCTGTTGCAGTGTCATATAGAATCGCCTCCCTTATGCTCAAGACCGTCAGAGTTCATACTGACAATCGCTACTATTTGCCATGAATGCTCTTTTTTATTGTTACCCGACTCATGAGCGGAAAGCATCATGAAGCCTTCGATTTCCTTCATCGGCATAATAACCAACTTCCGTGAACCCTATAATCATAATTATATGCCAGAACCCATAAAATAACAATCTATTTTTCTTTTTTGCACTATACGAATAAAAATTGATTTCCCTAGGAAAAAGCAGTATTTATGAAGAGGCTTCCTGCCCTCAAATGTTTTTTGAAACGAAAGTGTATTCACATCCAATCGGTTATAGGATGTTTGGTATGAGGGGCAGGATGAGGAAGCCCTATCCCGCAGGCTTACGGTGAACCAGTTCTGTGTGCTGGCGCTTTGGGATGCCCGGAGGGCGGCGGCTTCTTATCTGGCATCAGATAGAAAGCTGCTGCCGGAGTGGGCAGATGAGTTGGGGAGGGTTGTGTCCTGTTTTGAAAAGGTTGCGGCTCTGGCGGCTTCGGTAAAAGATATGGTGGGGTTGGAAGGCTCTGTGGCAGCTTCTGGACAAAGGAAAAAAGGGAAGCACAGGCAGAAATGCTGTTGGAGATGCGCCAGCTTGAACTTGAGGCGATAGGGGCAGCAGGTAGGATTGTCTCCAGTTTTGGTTCAGGGCTTTGTTTGATGCTCTGCGCCCAGCTGGGGTGGAAAGAAGAATTCGACTGCATCTGGAAATGGTTCAAGACTTATGAAGCACTTTTCCAAAAAGCAAAAAGAAAAAGTATTTGTCCAATCGGGGCAAAATGGGCGGGTTGGAGCGGAAAACGGCTTCCGGAAGCGTTAAGATAAGAATGATTAGTGAAAACTATCCATTCTTATTTTTTAAGCTTCGAGCAGGGCATCTTTCATGCAGTTTTTTCGAACTTGCTCTGCGGATATGTCATAAAAAGAAGGAGATTGTATATGAGCGAACGAAAAAAGCAGAATTTTTTATCCTGCCTGTTAGCCTACACCCGTAAAGGGAAAGGCCAGATGATCTTATCGGTTTTTTTATCCATTCTCAGCATAACAGTGGGGCTTGTGCCTTATTATTGTTTTTACCATGTACTCTGCCTGTTTTTAGATGGGGCGGTTTCGGTTTCGGAAATCTGGTCATGGACCTTTCTGGCGCTTGCTGCCTATGTGGGGAAGGTGTTTTGCTTCGGGTTTTCCACTATGATAAGCCATACGGCAGCATACCACATTTTGGAAGGCTTGAGGAACCGTGTAGCAGATTGTTTTTTATACGCGCCGCTGGGGGAAGTGGCAAAGCACAGCATTGGGGAGATTAAGGGAATCATGGTAGATAAGATTGAGGAGATCGAGCCGCCCCTTGCCCACCTGATCCCGGAGGGCTGCGGGCATATTATACTGCCACTGGTGAGCATGGCGGCGCTTGCGGCGCTTGACTGGCGTCTGTTCCTTGCATCCTTTGTCACGTTCCCGCTCTCTTTCCTCTGCATGGGGCTGACCTTTAAGATCAGCGGGAAAAACTTTGACACATACAATGAATCCCTCTCACGGATGAACAGCAACATTGTGGAGTATGTGGAGGGAATTGAGGTCATCAAGGCGTTCGGGCGGACAGGGGAATCCTATGGGAAATACTCATCTGCCATACTGGATTACAGGACATTTGTGATCAGATGGCTTTCCTCCACATGGGTGACCATGAAGTTTTCGTTTGCCCTGTTCCCTTCCACGCTGTTAGGAGTCCTGCCCGTGGCGCTCCTGCTTGGGGCGGGAGGGACGCTCACGGCGGCACAGGCGGCGCTGGCTGTCATGCTTTCCATGTCCATGGTAGGCTCCCTTGCAAAGCTGGAGGTGTTTGCCAACGAGATCAAGAAAGTGCAGATGACGGTGGAGGAACTGCAGGAGTATCTGGAAATGCCTGAACTGCCGGAAAAGGGGCAGTATGCGGAGCTTAATAGTTACGACGTAGAACTGAAGAATGTCCGTTTCTCCTATGATGAAGACAAGGTATTGCACGATGTTTCCCTAAAACTGCCCCAGGGCAGCTTTACCGCACTGGTGGGGCCGTCCGGCGGAGGGAAATCCACGGTGGCAAGGCTCATCTCCCGGTTTTATGATGTATCTTCCGGGGGCATTTCCATCGGCGGCGTGGATATCCGGGAAATGCCCCTTGCACAGCTTGCGGCAACTGTCAGCTTTGTGGCGCAGGATAATTTCTTATTCCGCTGCTCCATCAGGGAAAATATCCGCATGGGAAACCCGGACGCAAGCGATGAACAGGTGGTCCGGGCGGCAAGGGCGGCGAAGTGCGAGGAATTTATTAAAAAGCTGCCAAACGGCTATGACACGCCTGCGGGCGAGGCGGGAAAGCGGCTGTCGGGCGGGGAAAAGCAGCGTATCGCCATTGCAAGGATGATATTGAAGGATTCGCCGGTGGTCATACTGGACGAGGCGACCGCCTTTACCGACCCGGAGAACGAGGATAAGATACAGAAAAGCATCCGGGAACTGGCAAAGGGAAAGACGCTCCTCGTCATTGCCCACAGGCTTTCCACGATTAAAAACGCAGACAATATCGTGGTGCTGGAGAATGGGAGGATACTGGCACAGGGGCGGCAGGAAGAACTGCTGGCGGACTGTCCTCTGTACCAGAAGATGTGGGAATCCCATATCGGTGCAAAGAACTGGTCGGTCGGAAAGCAGGGAAAGGAGGCAGCAGAAAATGTTTAAGGCATTAAAACGGATCATAGACTGGTGCGGTGAGTTTAAAGGGAAATTATATGCCGGATTTGTATTCTCTTTCTTTTCCCATCTGTTTGCCGCTATGCCGGTGATGGTGGCAGCGCATACCGTGGGGCTTTTAATTACATCTGCGAGAGAAAGCAATGCCATGAATGGCGATGCCATAGTAAATGGCATTGGTTTTGATAAAAAATGGGCAGGCATCAGCTTTGTGGTGATTGCCATATTCGTTATCCTGCGGTTTTTCTTTGACTATATGCGTTCCCGCTTTCAGGAAGCCATCAGCTACGAGCTTGTGGCAAAAGACCGGCTTGCCATCGGGGATGCGTTAAAGCGGGTATCCCTTGGGTATTTCCAGGAAAACAGCACGGGGGATATTTTAAATTCAATCACCACAGGCCTGAATACACTGGAAAACATGGGGATCCGCATGATTGACAATTTTGTGGCAGGATATCTGAATTTCCTTGTTATTTTCTTGAGCCTGCTTGTGTTTTCGCCGTTTACGGCGCTGATCGCACTGGCCGGTGCGGTCGTCTCGTTCCTGTTCCTGCTGCTGGTGTCTGGACACAGCGTAAGGAATGCCCCGAGGGAGGCAGAGGCCGGAAGCAAGCTGTCCGGGGCAGTGCTGGAGTATGCCCGCGGGCTTCCGACCGTGAAATCCTTTGGGCAGGGCGGCGCGTCACAGCAGTCCATGAGGGAAGCAGTCAGGGAGAACCGTGATATCCGTCTGAAGATAGAATATGGGTTTACTCCGGCAAACTGCGGGCATCTTCTTGCGTTGAAAACCGCATCGGTATTCCTGGCTGCGGCTGCCTGCCTTCTCACGCTTAACGGGAGCATGGAGATGCCGGTCATGCTGATGTTTGTGTTCTTTTCCTTCAGCATTTTCGGTTCGCTTGAGCCAATCAGCGACAGCGCCCATGTGTTGGGCATCATAGGTACTGCGATGGATCAGATAGACGCACTGAAAGAGGAACACTATATTGACCGTGACGGGAAGGATATCGCCATCTCGAACTTCGGGATAGAATTCCGCCATGTGGATTTTGGATACGCAGAAGGAAATCTTGTGGGGCGGGCAGTGCTTAAGGATGTCAGTTTTACCATACCTGAAAAAACCTCAACTGCCATTGTCGGGCCTTCGGGCAGCGGAAAGACAACAATCTGTAACCTGATTGCCCGTTTTTATGACGTGCAGGCGGGCAGCATCCGTGTGGGCGGAAGGGACGTGCGGGAATTTACCTGCGACAGCCTGTTAAAAAATATATCCATGGTGTTCCAGAATGTATATCTGTTCCATGACACGATCCGGAACAATATCCGTTTCGGAAGGCCGGATGCCGCGGAGGAAGAAGTCATAGCGGCGGCAAAGGCCGCAAGATGCCACGATTTCATTGTATCGCTGCCGGGAGGGTATGATACGGTGATCGGCGAGGGCGGCGGAACCTTGTCCGGTGGTGAAAAGCAGAGGATCAGCATTGCGCGGGCCATGCTGAAAAACGCCCCCATCATTATATTGGATGAGGCGACTGCCAGTGTCGATCCTGAAAATGAGCATCTGATCCAGGAAGCAATATCAGAACTGACCCATGGGAAAACAATCATTACGATCGCGCACAGGCTTGCCACGATTGAAAATGCAGACCAGATCCTGGTCATTGACGGCGGCAGCGTGGCACAGAGGGGTACACATAAGCAGCTTTTAGGGCAGGAAGGCACTTATCGTGAGTTCGTAAGAA
>JAMPFR010000028.1 GCA_023664365.1 Acetatifactor muris
AGTATTGTTGCGGGAGCAGTATAAGATAATGCAACAAACTTAGGAAAGAACCAATCAGTCCTTGACAAGTTGCAACCGGAGAAGCCGGGCTGTAGGAATATTTCCGCTGCCGGAGAAGCCGGGCTGCTAGGAACATTTCCGCTGCCGCCTGCGTATGATAAGCGCAGAGAGGAAAATGCAGGAGGCTCTATGGAAATTTATGTGGTAAAATCCGGTGATACAATAGACAGTATTGCAGCGCAGCTGGGAGCAGAGACAGAGCAGCTGATTTATGACAATCAATTGGTATATCCCTATGAGCTTGCCGTGGGGCAGGCTCTTTTTGTTGCAGGGGACAGGCAGGATGCCCGACAGGATACTGCCCGTTCCGTTTCTGTCAGCGGTTACGCCTATCCCTTTATCAGTCCCTGGGTGCTGGACCAGACCCTGCCTTTTTTGTCGGAGCTGCCTGTTTTTTCTTATGGATTTACCGGGGAAGGAGAGCTTTTGCCCCCTGCTTACGGGGATGATTCCTGGATGATTACCCGGGCGCTGGATGCCGGCGTCCGTCCCATACTGACGTTGACGCCCTTCGGGCCGGAGGGAAACTTTAACAACCGGCTGATTCATTCCGTGGTGAACAATGAAGAATACAGAGCGAACCTGATCGGGAATCTTCTTGCGGTCATGGCGGATAAAGGCTATCAGGGCGTTGATATTGATTTTGAGTATATTCTTGCAGAGGACAGAGACGCTTTCACGGACTTTGTCCGGGAGGTGGCGGAAACCATGCGGGAAAACGGGTATCATACTTCTGTGGCGCTGGCACCGAAGACGTCCACGGAACAGAGGGGACTGCTTTATGAGGGGAAGGATTACCGGGCTATCGGGGAAGCGGCGGATCATGTGCTGCTGATGACTTACGAGTGGGGCTATACCTATGGGCCGCCTATGGCGGTGGCGCCCCTAAACCAGGTGCGCAGAGTGGTGGAGTATGCCCTGACCCAGATCCCGGCGGAGAAGATTGACTTAGGGATACCCAATTACGGCTATGACTGGCCTCTGCCCTATGTGCGCGGGACCACGGAGGCCGTTACCGTGAACAATATTCAGGCGGTGCGCATTGCGGTGGCAAACGGGGCGGAAATCCGCTTTGACGAGGTGGCGGAAAGCCCATATTTTACCTATTCGGGTGAGGAAGCAGAGCATGAGGTGTGGTTTGAGGATGTAAGAAGCCTGCTGGCAAAGTTCGACCTGCTGCGGGAGTACGGGCTCAGGGGCTGCGGTTACTGGCAGATTATGCAGTGGTTTCGGGCAAACTGGCTGCTGCTGCAGGAGCAGTTCCATATTTTAAAATTAACTTAAAGAATTTCTTTCGGAGTACAGGCATCTGTGGTACAATAGATAACGGGGATTTTGAGTCCTTTGGAGGAACTGTGAAAATGAGAAAAAAATTGCTTTGCTGTATCCTGGTCGCAGCATTGGGTTTTCAATGCTGCAGCTGTGGGAAATCAAATACGGAAACAGTCGGGGATGGCGGCGGGACGGGAGAGGAAAATCAGGAATCCTCCGAGAAGAACGATATACCGGCGGGAAATACTGATTTCGCAGGGGAAGATTTATTCCTCTCTCTGGAGGACATGCCCTGGCGGGATAATTCACTGGACGCCTATGCGGCGGTTATAAATATGCCCCTGCAGTACACAAAACAGGAGGGCACCATAGACGGCGGCATCAGCGCATACATTTTGGGAGATACCCGGGCGTCTGTTTTTAAAAAGCATCTCTTTGAAGAACCGTCAGAATGCTGGGATGAGATTAAAACCGTTACGGCGCAGGATACGGAAACCTCTTTTCATCTGGACTTTAAGGAAGGCCAGCTTAATCAGGCATGGATGGCAGGAGGCATTGCGGGAAGCGACCATTATATAATGATGGGGGAAGTCGAGAGAGATGACGCCCGGGGATATTTATATCCCTTTTATGAGACAGACGAGAATATGCAGATTGTAAACACCTTTTATGCGGACTGCCTTGCCGGAGATGATTTTGTAACGCCGAGTCAGCTTCAGGCGGATGCAGAGGGGAACCTTCACATGATTATCAACCGGTATTCCGGCGATATATCCACATACCATTATTATATCGCGGCGCCGGACGGTACATTATTGGCGGAGGTCGGTCCTCGGGAGGGTTTTACGCCGGAAGAGAGGCCGGAGCTTTTTCTCCTGTATGACGGCAGGGTGGGGATGCGGCTTGGGGAAGAACTGAAATGTGCGGACATTGAGACCGGAGACACGGAGGTTCTGGTGAATATAAAATCCGGCTGGCGCTCCTGCGCACTCCAAGATGAAAAGACGCTTGTCTATGCCGATACCGTCGGAGTGTATCGCAGCGGTCTGTCAGGGGAAAATCCCGAGCTTCTGTACACCTGGAGCAATCATGGCGTCTTTGCTTCTAAAATAGAGGCCATGCAGGTTACGGGAAACGGAAGCATCAGCTTGATTTATACGGATTATAAAGGGGCGAATTATTTAAGGCTGGAGCCTGTCACCGAGGAGGTAGAGATACGGGATATTACCTTTGCGGTATCCTCTTCCCAGAAGTATCAGTCCGCGGTGGCGGCGTTTAACAAAAAATATCCGGCATACCGCATCCGGTTAAAGACATACAGCCTGAATGACACCAATCTGCAGACGGAACTGATTGCAGGAAAGGGGCCGGTACTGGTGGATACGGCGCTGGTAAACTTTGAGAATAATGCAGAGTGGTGGGAACCTCTGGATGAGGTATTCCGGCAGATGAAGCTGGATGAAGAACTGATACCCAAGGTGCTGGATACAGGGAAAATCGACGGTACCTTATATGGCGTTGTCACAGACTTTCATATAAATACGGTGGTAACTTTTGCGGAGGAGCCTGAGGAATGGGATTATGATACCTTTCTGGATTGTTTTGACGAGAATGATATCTCTTCCATGAAATCTGTTTTTCTTCCCTTCAGCGGAAGTGACGGTTACTCCTTTATTGCAGCCTTTTTTTATCATACCCTGAAGGAAAAATATCTGTTTGATGCGGAACACTGCACAACCCGCTTTGACAGCGAGGAGTTCCGCAAGATACTGAGGCTTGCAGAATATTTTATGGACAGAGATCATCAGGCGGACAGTGAGGATTTCCGGCAGGGCGCGTCGCTGTGTGCCGCGGTATCCGTATATAAACCGGAGGATATGGCCTGTCTCCGTATCTGGGGCGGAAATAAGCTTAAGTTTATCGGTTATCCCTCAGAGGATGGCTCCGTACATTATATAGAGGGCAGTAGTCCTATAACCGTCCGCGCCAATGCAACGGTGGAGGAGAAGCAGCTTGCCCACAGCTTTATCCGGTTCCTTCTCTCCTATGAGGCGCAGATGGAATCGGTGCTGGACGTGACTAATTTCGATTATGCAATGAGCGCGCGTAAGGATGTACTGGAAGAACAGATAAATCGTATGGATGAATATACATACACGACGCTCAGCGGCTTTCCGCAGTTTGAACTGGGAAAACAGGTGAATCGGGAGCTTGACGGAGCTGCTTTGTACGAACTGTTGGAGAAGACGGAGCCGAAGCATTATATGCCGAGGGAGCTTGTATGGATATTTGCGGAGGAGCTGGATGCGTATCTGTCCGGAAACCTGACGGAGGATATGCTGATTGAACACTTGGAAAACCGGGTGGGGCTGTACCTTTCGGAGCAGAAGTAGAGAAAAGGGGAGGAGCGGCGCTATGAGAATGTATGACATCATTATGAAAAAGAGGAACGGGGGAGAACTGACCCCGGAGGAGATTCATTTCTTTGTGGATGGCTACACCGAGGGAACCATTCCGGATTATCAGGTATCGGCGCTGATGATGGCTATTTATTTTCAGAAGATGACGGATGCGGAGACCTGCGAGCTTACCATGGCAATGGCCCACAGCGGGGAAATGCTGGACTTGTCCGCCATACAGGGCGTCAAGGTTGACAAGCACAGCACCGGAGGCGTGGGGGACAAGACTTCTCTGGCATTGACGCCCATGGTGGCGGCCTGCGGAATTCCGGTGGCAAAGATGAGCGGAAGAGGACTCGGGCACACCGGCGGCACCATTGACAAGCTGGAGAGCTTTCCCGGTTTTACCACCGCCCTGACCGCAGAACAGTTTATTCATAACGTAAACAGCATCGGCATTGCACTGATGGGGCAGACTTACAATCTTGCACCGGCGGACAGGAAGCTGTATGCCCTGCGGGATGTGACGGCCACTGTGGACAATATGTCTCTGATTGCCAGTTCTATTATGAGCAAGAAGCTGGCGGCGGGAGCGGACGCCATTGTGCTGGACGTGAAGACCGGCAGCGGCGCCTTTATGAAAAGAGAAGAGGATGCAAAAGCCCTTGCGGAGGAAATGGTAAAAATCGGAAAGGGTGCAGGCAGGAAGACCATTGCCGTCATCTCTGACATGGATCAGCCCCTGGGCTTTGCCGTGGGGAATGCCCTGGAGGTGAGGGAGGCCATTGACACCCTGAACGGCCGGGGGCCTGACGACTTTCTGGAGCTTTGCCTGACATTGGGCAGCCGGATGCTGACGGCAGGCGGGAAAGCAAAGGACACAGACACCGCGCGGCACATGCTGGAGCAGGTGATTGCGGACGGAAGTGCGCTGAAGAAAATGGCGGAGTTTGTAGAAGCGCAGGGAGGTGACAGTAGTGTCGTTTATTGCCCTGACAAGCTTCCCACAGCATCCATACAGAAAAATGTGATTTCTCCTGCTGACGGTTATGTCAGTCGGCTTATCTGTGATGAGGTGGGGATTTGCTCCCTGATCCTGGGAGGCGGACGGGAGACCAAGGAGAGCAAAATAGACCTTTCCGTGGGGTTGGTTCTCTGCAAAAAGGCAGGAGATGCGGTGAGGGCCGGAGAACCTCTTGCGGTGCTTCATGCCAATGACGGGGCAAAGGCGGCGGAGGCGGAGCGGAGATTTCTGGCGGCTTGTACCATAGCTGAGAACCCGCCGGAAAGACGGCCTCTTATTCGGGGAATTATCGGCGAAGGCTGTTGAAACTGCCGTGCCGTTGTCTCTGCCGCCGTTTTGGGCGGCGGCAATCATAGTTTGAAGTCTCCGATAATATAATGGGAGTATGAAGAAAAGAGACAGTAAACGCAACACCGATCAGAAAAAAGAAGCTTTGATAGAGTCTCTGAAGCTGCCCAGGGACATCTGCATGGGAGCCATGAAGGTCACCATGACGGGCAGCCGGGAGGCGTGGATTGAAAATTACAGAGGGATTTTGGAATATACGGAGAATCAGATTCTGCTGCAGGGCAAGACCTGCCGGGTATGCTTTGAAGGGACCTGCCTTTCCATCGATTATTACACCAATGAGGATATGAAGATAAGCGGCTGCATTGCCTGCGTCAGGTATATATGAGGTGTAAGTATGATAGAGTTTTTAAAATATATCAGGGGCTATCTGCGCATCCGTGTCAGCGGGTTCTCGCCGGAGCGCTTTATGAATCTGTGCAGCAACAAGGGCATCCTTCTCTGGAAAATTGTCAGGGAAGGGGACGTCTATTATATGAATATCAACCTGAAGGGGTTTCGGGCGCTTCGCCCCATTGTCAGAAAGACAGGAACCAGGGTGGCCATATTGGAAAGATATGGGCTGCCCTTTTTTCTGCCCAAGCTGTTGAAGCGAAAGGTTTTTGTGGGGGGACTGCTGTTAGCCGTGGCCTTCTGGATGTGGTCCTCCCTGTTTATATGGGATATTGAACTGTCGGGCAATTATCAGATTACAGACGACATGTTTCAAAGCTTTTTGAAAGAAAATGAAGTGATTGTGGGCATGAAGAAGGGGGAGCTTGACATTGAGAGCCTGGAAAAGGAAATCCGCCGGAGCTTTCCGGAGGTGACATGGGCGTCCGCCAGACTGTCCGGTACAAAGCTGCTGATTGACATTAAGGAGAACGACGCGCCCATCATTACGGAGCAGGAGAAAACCGAAGCCGGGAGCAATCTTGTCTCCTCCTGCGGGGGGACGGTGGTATCCATTATCGTGAGGAGCGGTGTGCCTATGGTAAACGCGGGTGACACCATCGAGGCGGGAGCGGTACTTGTGGAGGGGCGGGTGCCTGTGTACAATGATGACGCCACGGTAAGGGAGTACATTTATGTGGATGCGGACGCGGATATTATTCTGGAGCATACCAGGGAGTTTTCCGACAGGCTGCCTCTGGATTACATAAAAAAGGAATACACCGGCAGGGAGAAGGATACCCGGTATCTGAGGCTGGGAGACAATCAGCTGAAGCTGCCACAGGATCGCCCCTTTTTAATCTATGACAGCGTGATTCGGGAGAGCAGGCCGCTTATTTTTGAGAAGCTTTCCATACCGGTTTACATGGGCTCCTGCACTTATAGGGAATATATGAACGTGGAATATAAATACTCCCGGGAGGAGGCGGAGGAGCAGCTTGGCGAAAAATTAATTACATTTCTTACAAGTTTAGAGGAAAAAGGGGTACAAATTATTGAAAAAGATGTTAAAATAGATATAAGCGACAATTTCTGGGTTCTTTCCGGGCTGTTTCTGGTGCGGGAGCCGGTGGGGGACAGTGTTGCCGTTGAAAAAATAATAATCGGGGAAACAGAAGCGGATGAGTGAGTGTTCTATCAGGCTTGACATGCCGGCGGAACATATGCGGAAGATATTCGGTATGCAGGATGCATATGTGAAAAAGCTGGAACGTGACTTCGGAGTTTCAATTGTTGACAGAAACGGCGGAGTGACGATTACCGGAGGGGAAGATATGGTGAAAAGAGCCGCAGGAGTGCTGCAGCAGCTGGCCATTCTTTCCGGCAGGGGAAACGAAATAGAGGAGCAGAGCGTAGATTACGCCATTACGTTGGGTATGGAAGAAAAGGAAAATGTGATTACGGAGATTGATTCCGACTGTATCTGCCACACGGTAAACGGGAAACCGGTTAAGCCGAAGACCCTGGGGCAGAAGGCATATGTGGACGCCATTCGGAAAAATATGATAGTGTTCGGGCTGGGGCCGGCGGGGACGGGAAAGACATACCTTGCCATGGCTATGGCGATTACGGCCTTTAAGAACGATGAGGTGGGCAGGATTATTCTGACAAGGCCGGCTATAGAGGCAGGAGAAAAGCTGGGATTTCTGCCGGGAGATCTGCAGAGTAAGGTAGACCCTTACTTGAGGCCTCTCTATGACGCCCTGTACCAGATTATGGGGGCGGAGAGCTTTGCCAAAAACATGGAGAAAGGGCTGATTGAGGTGGCGCCCCTGGCCTACATGAGAGGCAGGACTCTGGATAATGCTTATATTATTCTGGACGAGGCCCAGAATACCACGCCTGCCCAGATGAAAATGTTTCTCACCCGAATCGGTTTCGGCTCAAAGGTGGTTGTCACAGGCGACGCCTCCCAGAAGGATCTTGCCCCGGGTACAAAATCGGGGCTTGATGTGGCGGCAAGAGTGCTGGCAAAGATTGACGATATCGCATTCTGCAATCTGACCAGCCGGGATGTGGTGCGGCACCCGCTTGTACAGAAGATTGTAAAGGCATACGAAGATTACGAGGTGAAGGAATTACAGCATGGCAGAAGCAGAGAAAAAAATGGAAGAAAATAAGAGAAAAGCCGGCTGGAAATTTTTCCTTGCCGAAGGGGCAATTATCATAGCGGGAACCTTTGGAATGGGATTGTTTGGCAGAATCAGACAGCAGCCGGAGGACAGGCTGTTGGGAAACTGTGTCATGATGCTTCTGGTTCTGGCGGTTATCTGTTTTCATCTTCGCAGGGAGTATGTACACGGCGGTCTTGAGTATGACAACGGGGAGCATATTTTCCGCTTTTTCCTGTGTCTGGGAATCGGACTTGCGGTGGCGTTTGCCTGCGGCTTTCTGCCGGTGGCGGGCTGGCCCTTTCTGCCGGTGTTTATCATGCTGGCCCTCTTCAGCAATATGAGCGTGGGACTTTTGTCTGCTGCGTCGCTGCTGCTGATTTCGGTTTTGCTGAGCGGCGGCGATGCAGGGGGCTTTGCGCTGTATTTTGTCAGCGGTGTTTTTGCGGTGACATTGTTTCGGCATCTGGGAGAGGATTTCAAGATAGGAATTCCCTTATTTTTGTCCATGCTTTGCCTGCTTGTCTGCGAGACGGCAAACGTGGTGCTGGTGGCAAACGCAAGACCTGATTTTGAAAGCTTTGTGATTCCCGCGGCGAATATGATTGTCAGCGGCGTACTGCTCTTAGGCTGTCTGAAGATGTTTTCCTCCATGGTGGTGTACCGCCACAGGGAGAAATATCTGGATATTATTGATTCGGAGAATCCCGTGATTGCCAGACTGCGTGAGCGTGACAGAAACGAATATATGCACTGCGTCCATACCACTTATTTCTGCGAGCGTATCGGAAAGCGTCTCGGGCTGCAGGTGGAAGCGTTAAAAAGCGCGGGCTATTATTACCGCCTGGGGGGAGAGCTTACACAGATGCTGGAGGACGAGCAGTTCCCGCCCGATGCAAAGGAAATCCTGCTGGATTACAGGAACAGGCAGGGAGGCATGAAAAGAAAAGAAACGGCGGTGCTGTATTGTGCGGATATGGTAGTGTCTTCGGTGAAGGCGGCGCTGGACGGCAAAGAACAGGGCCAGGTGAATTTTGACAGGCTGATAGATGATATTTTCAGTAAACTGTATCGGGATAAGATTTTTGACAAGTGCGATATATCTATGGGTGAGCTCCGCACAATGCAGCAGATATTTAAGGAGGAAAAGCTCTATTATGACTTTTTACGTTGAAAACGAGACGGAAGAGATTTTTCCCTTTGATGTGCGGGAGACGGCTGAGGCAGTGTGTCGGGCGGTTCTGGAGGAGGAAAGGTGTCCCTATGAAGCCCGGGTAGAGTTGGTGATTACCGACAATGAAGGAATCCGTGAGATGAATCGTGAAAGCAGGGGGATTGACAGGGAGACGGATGTACTGTCCTTTCCCAATGTGGACTTTGAGCGGGAAGGCTGCTTTAAGATTGAGAAGGACAGGGAAGCGGATTATTTTGACCCGGATACGGGGGAACTGATTCTGGGGGATATTATGATCTCCGCAGATAAGGTAAGACAGCAGGCGTTAGAATACGGGCACAGCCTGCGGAGGGAATTTGCGTTTCTGGTGGCCCACAGCATGTTCCATCTGTGCGGATACGATCACATGGAGGAGCAGGCGGCAGAGGTGATGGAGAGAAAGCAGGAAGAGGTACTGGAACGTCTGGGAATCAGACGGGAAGTGTGAGGCTCAGGCAGAGGGACAAAAGATGAATCAGGCGGAGGTAAGGAGAAGACAGGCGCAGGCAATATCGGCGGTTCTTGCATTTATTAACCTTGGTATAATTGCGCGGCTGGCGGGATATAACGGTGTGGCCTATGTGGCGGCGGCGGTGGAGGCGTATGCCTTTTTTGGCATTGCGGTCAGCGGCGGCGTTTCCGACGCTTTAGGCAGGATACTGCGGCTGCGGGGCGCCAAGGGACAGTATCGGAATGCGGCGGCAATGCGCAGAAATGCCGTTATTTTTCAGGCTGCCCTGGGAGGGCTTGGAACCGCGGTGCTGCTGCTTGGAGCGGAAGGAATTGCGGTAAAGCTGTTTCGGACTCAGTACAGCTCCGCTATTTTGATGATTTTGGCGCCGGCGGTGTTCCTGCGTTCCCTGTCGTCCGTTCTGGCAGGGTATTCCAGAGGAGAAGGCGCGGAGCTTCCGGCAGCGGCGGCAGATATTTTAAGGCAGCTGCTTATCCTGGGGTTCAGCGTTCTGTTCAGCAGAATGCTGGGTAATTACGGCGATAAGGTGAGTCATTTGCTGGCTCATGCAAATTTTACCTCCATGTACGGAGGGATCGGAGTTGCCATAGCGGTGACGCTGGCAGAGGCGATTGTCGTGCTTTTGTTGTTCCTGTTGTACAGGGTGAGCAGAAAGAGGAAGAACCGGACGCTTCAGGATGGAATGCGGGCTGCGGATTCTATTGTTGACAGTATACGGATTCTCTGCGGAAACAGGGGTTGGCAGACAGGTCTGCAGCTGTTGGCGGTTCTTTTTGTACCGCTGGGTATGATGTTCTGGCAGAAGGCCGGGGAGGGCAGTGAGAGTGCTGCCGCGGAATACGGCGTTTATGCCGGGGGCTTTTGTATGCTCTGTGGTATTGCGGTAAGCCTGATTATGCTGTTTTTGATTCCTGTATGCGCAAATACGGTAAGCCTGCTTCGCAGGGAGGAGTCTCGTTTTGCCAGAAATGTATTTCAGTCCGGAGTTCATATCGGCGTGGTCCACGGAGCCTTTCTTTCCGCGTCCGCCATGACCATGTCGGAACAGTTCGGGGCGGTTTTCTGCGGCGGACAGGCGGCGCTGGGGACGAAGCTGCTGAAAGGAGGCGCAGCTGTTGTGCCCTTGGCGGCGCTGTCCCTGTATTTTGCAAGACTTTTGATCCTTACAGGGAAAAAATATATTGTCATGGGAGCGGTGGCTGTTGCGGATGTGATTTATGTGGTTGCGGTAACAGTGCTGTTGGGCGCCGGGAAGGCAGGAATTCTTTCTCTTGTGTATGCAGGATTGATTGCCTGCGGGGTACTCTGTGTTGTGCTTGGAATGATTTCTTACCGCGCGTTTCGGCAGAGGGTGGACTGGCTGCATGTGTTGGTGGTGCCGGTGGCGGCGGCCTGTGTGGCAGGGCTTGTGGGCATGCTGCTTGCAAAAGTGCTGACGCCTCATCTGGGGAATCTTGCAGCGCTGCTGGTGTGTCTGATTTTAAGCGCCGCCCTGTACTGGGCAGGGCTTTTGCTGCTTCGCAATTTCCGGGAGCAGGAGCTGGAGGCGATTCCGGGAGGGAAACTGCTGAATGCGCTGGGACAGATGCTTCGGGTGTTTTGAAGTTGATGTATAAATAGTGAAAAAACAGCTGATACTGATTGCAAAAGGGGGTTTGGTGTGAAATTTGTAAAAGGTATTAGCTTATTTTTTATTTATCCTATGTTTATGCTGGTGCTTGGCTTCTATGCAGGCGTTCGGTTCACCGATTATTATGGGCAGTTCCGTTATCAGTCTGAGGAAGACAGGGATGTTTTGGAGCCGGAGGAAAGTATGCAGGAGCAGCCCGCCGCGGAATCCGCAGAGCCTGTTGGAAACAGCCTGGATTTTGAAAGGGCGGAGGAGTTGTCGGAGGAGGCTGATTTTTATGTTGAAGCCGCAAGCGCATCCGAAACCCTGAATGTGGAGACAAAATATGTGCTGGAGGAGCGGGATATCTATCGGGATACGGTGGTTGAAACTACCTGGCGTCTGCCGGATAAGTATGTGGGAATGAACAGGGAGCAGTTTCTGGAGGCCATGGAGGAGTATGAAGCGTTTCCGCCGCTGTCGGAGATGCAGCGGGGATTTGTGAGCCTGGATGTGCTTTCCTTTTCCAGGGAAAGGGTTGTGGTACAGATGAATTATCGTGTGGTTCTGCCCACCGACAGCTTCTATCTGGCGGTGTATGACAATAAGGTGGTAGTTCTTCTGGAGGACAGGGAGACCGTCTATATAGAGACGGATATCAAACTGGAAAAGCTGCCGGAGGAGGAGCAGGAGCAGATTATCAATATGATGTTTATTGAGGATGAGGCCGGGCTTTATGATTTCCTGGAGGCACATTCCTCGTGAGAATGCGGGCGGCGCACTGCGGCACCGCGCCATGGATAGTTTTATTGCAGCAGATTCTTTCACTCCTGTCAAACACTGTGGAGGAGGGCGTAAATATGCGAAGAACAATCGGAGTTGTGGGAGGAGGCGCCGCGGGAATGACGGCGGCAATCCTGGCGGCCGGGAACGGAGCGGATGTGACGGTCCTGGAAGGAAATGACCGGGTAGGAAAGAAAATTTTGTCTACGGGAAACGGCAGATGTAACCTGGGCAATGAAAGCTTAAGCCCGGAGATGTATTCTACCCGGAATCCGGAGCGTCTTAAGGGCTGGCTGGAGCAGTTCGGCACCAATGACACGGTAGAGTTTTTCCGAACCTTAGGGCTGCTGACAAAGGTGAAAAACGGCGGCTTGTATCCTGTCAGCGAACAGGCGTCCTCCGTGCTGGACGCCCTGCGGTTTGAACTGGCAAGACAGCAGCGGATTCATGTCAGAACCGGATGCAGGGTGGAGCGTATCCGGCGTGATAAAACGGGAAACCACATTTTGCTGGAGGGCGGCGGAGAGAAGTTTTCCTTTGACAGAGTGATCTTAGCCTGTGGGGGCAGGGCCGCGCCGAAGACCGGATCTGACGGCAGCGGTTACCGCTTGGCGGAAATGCTGGGCCACAGCCTGGTGCCTGTGGTTCCGGCGTTGGTGCAGCTGAAGTGCCGTGAGGACTGGTTCCCGTCCGTTGCGGGGGTCAGGGCAGACGGGGCGATGGTTCCGGAGGATGCCGGGGCGGGAATACTGCCGGAGCGGGGGGAGCTGCAGTTTACGGACTATGGAATTTCAGGCATTCCGGTCTTTCAGATCAGCGGCCGGATCAATTACATATTGCGTGAAAAACGGGAAGTGGTACTGAAGATAGATTTTTTTCCGGATGACGAAAAAGAAGGCTTTCCGGAGAAGCTGATGCGGACACGGCTGCCCCTTGCGTCCTGCGGCACTGTGGAGGAGTATTTTACCGGAGTGCTGAACAGGAAGCTGATGACGCTGTTTATCAGGCTGGCAGGTTTAAGGCCTTCAGAGCCTGCGGCACAGGCGGATCCCGGTAAGATACGGCGGGTGTATGAGCTGTGCAGGGAGCTTAAGGTGCATGTAACCGGCAGCAATTCCTTTGAGCATGCCCAGGTGTGCGCGGGAGGCGTGCCTCTGGATGAACTGACGGAAAGGCTGGAATCCGCAAAGACGCCCGGCGTGTTCTTTGCGGGGGAGATACTGGACGTGGACGGAAGGTGCGGCGGTTATAACCTGCAATGGGCCTGGTGCAGCGGTTACCTGGCAGGTGTGTCTGCGGCGGCATTCGCCAAGTCAGCTTGCTGACTTTATGTCCTATGCAAGCATGGCCGTTTGGCTCATTGCTCGCGGGAATAAAAGGTATGTACCACGGAAGGGATAAACAGATATGTTACGGGTGAATCAGGTAAAAATAAGAACAGAGCATACGGAGGAGCAGCTGCGAAAAAAAGCGGCGGAGCTGCTGCATATTCCGGTTTGTGAAATACTGGAAATGAAAATTGTGCGTCAGTCCATAGACGCAAGGCAGAAGCCGGAGATTTTTTACAGTTATTCTCTGGATATAAAGGTTAAAAATGAGGACAGGATTTTACATAGGTTCAGGGGCAGGGAGAATCAGGTCAGCCGAAAACCGCAGGATTCCTATGTTTTCCCGAAGCCCGGGGAAAAGCGCCTGGAGCGGCCCGTTGTCATCGTGGGAATGGGGCCGGCGGGCCTGTTTTGCGGTTATTTTCTGGCACTTCACGGATACCGCCCCATTCTGCTGGAGCGGGGAAAATGTGTGGAGGAGCGGCAGCGGGATGTGGAGGAATTCTGGAAGACAGGGCGCTTAAATACGGAATCCAACGTGCAGTTTGGGGAGGGCGGAGCCGGTACCTTTTCCGACGGCAAGTTGAACACCCTGGTGAAGGACAGGAACGGCAGGAACGGAGTGGTGCTGGAAACTCTGGTAAAGTTCGGCGCAAAGGAGAGCATCTGTTATGAGGCCAAGCCCCATGTGGGAACGGACGTGCTGCGGAAGGTGGTGCGGAATCTGCGAAACGAGATTGTGCGGCTGGGGGGTGAAGTGCGGTTTCAAAGCCTTGTGACAGATATTGAAATACAGAACGGAGGTGTGGCAGGCGTTGTGATAAATCACAGAGAGCGGCTGGCCTGCAGCCGGCTTGTCCTTGCTGTCGGCCACAGTGCCAGAGATACCTTTTCCATGCTGTATGAGAAAGGGGTTCCCATGGAGGCCAAGGCTTTTGCAGTGGGGCTTCGGGTGGAGCATCCGCAGTCCATGATCAACGAGAGTCAGTACGGAATGAAGGATCCCGGCCGTCTGGGGGCGGCGCCCTACAAGGTGGCGGCAAAGGGCCGAAACGGCAGGGGGGTTTATTCCTTCTGCATGTGTCCCGGCGGGTATGTGGTGAATGCCTCCTCCGAGGAGGGGCGGACTGCGGTAAACGGTATGAGCTACAGCGGGAGGAACGGCGTCAATGCCAACAGTGCTGTGATTGTGGCCGTGACCCCGGAGGATTTCGGCTCGACACATCCCCTGGCGGGAGTGGCGTTTCAGAGAAGGCTGGAGGAAAAGGCTTTCGCCCTTGGACAGGGGAAAATTCCGGTTCAGCGGTATGGAGAATTTAAGAAACGTGTGGCGGAAAATGCAGGAACGGAACAGCCGGATATACAGCCCGGCAACAGGTTGCCGGAGCCTGTCCTGCCGGAGGGAGAGAGTCCGGTAGAGCCTCAGTGCAAGGGGGAATATGTCTGGGCTGATTTGAGCGGCCTTCTTCCTGTGGAATGCAGCCGGGCGTTTATCGACGGTATGGAGAGCTTCGGACGGCAGATTCGGGGCTTTGACAGGCCGGATGCGGTGCTCCTTGGGGTGGAGAGCAGAACCTCCTCCCCGGTGCGGATAGGCAGGGACGAGACCCTGCAGTCGGAAATCCGGGGTTTATATCCCTGCGGAGAAGGAGCGGGCTATGCGGGAGGCATCACCTCCGCAGCCATGGACGGGCTGCGGGTGGCGGAGCAGATTGCGGCGGATATTGAAAGCCGCCGGATTTCGTGATAGAATTGTTTTTGCGTTATCTGCAGGAAGAGGAGAAAAATGAGCGATTTAAGAGAATTACTGAAGGATAAAAAAAGGATTGTGGTGAAAATAGGTTCCTCCTCCCTGACCCACAGGGAGACGGGGGACATGGATTATATCCGTATGGAAAAGCTGGTGCGGGAGCTGAGCGACATTCGGAATCAGGGGAAAGAGGTGGTGCTGGTCTCATCGGGAGCCATCGCCGCCGGAAAGAATGTGGTGAACCTGAAGAATGTGCGGGTGGACAGCGGGGCGGAAACCCTGGCGGTAAAGCAGGCATGCTCCGCAGTGGGACAGGCCAGGCTGATGATGACTTATCAGCGGCTGTTTGCAGAGTACAATCAGGTGGCGGCGCAGATACTGATGACAAAAAATACCATTGTGGATGACCTGAACAGATACAATGCCCACAATACCTTTACGGAGCTTTTAAAGCTGGGAGCCATTCCCATTGTGAACGAAAACGACACGATTACCACCTTTGAGATTGAGTTTGGGGACAATGATACCCTTTCCGCCATTGTAGCCGCACTGGTGGAGGCGGATTTGCTGATTCTGCTGTCAGACATTGACGGCCTGTACACCGATGACCCCAGGAAGAATGCGGATGCGAAGTTTATCGGGCAGGTGGATGAACTGACTGACGAACTGATGGGCATGGGAAAAGCCTCCACGGGCAGCAGCGTGGGTACCGGCGGCATGAACACAAAGCTTGTGGCGGCCAGGATTGCCACGAAGGCAGGGGCGGATATGATTATTGCCAACAGCGCGGATATCGGCGTACTGCACAGACTGTTGGCGGGGGAGAACGAGGGAACCCTGTTTGCGGCCAAAAAGGACGAAAATTTTGATCTGCCCGGTTTTGTCAATAATCTGCACAATAATTAGGACAGGAAGGACAGCATGGATAAGGGTGAAATCAGGCGGCAGGCGCTTTCCCTTCGGGAAGGCGTAAGCGCGGCGGAAAGAGAGCGGGCAAGGATTCTGCTTACAGAGCGTATCATGGGGCATCAGTGGTTTTACCGTTCGGACACTCTGTTGGGATTTGCCGGCTGCGGCAGTGAAATTGATACGGAAGAGCTTCTGCGGGAGGCCCTTCGCCTGGGGAAGAAGGTGTATCTGCCCAGAGTGACGGAACCGTCTGAGGGCAGAATGGCATTTCTGCGGATAGAGCGTTGGGAGGATCTGAAGCCGGGTTACGGAGGCATTCCGGAACCGGATGCGGGGGCAGAGGCCTATGAATACCATGAGCGGGACGCAGAACATGTATTGATGCTGATGCCGGGGGTGGCCTTTGACCCATACAGAAACCGTATCGGCTATGGCAGAGGTTTTTATGACAGGTATCTGGCGGACAAGCCGGCTCTGCAGCTCAGGACCATTGGGGTGGGATTCAAATGCCAGATGGTAGAGGAGATGATACCCTGTGGGGAACATGACGTCAGGCCCTGCCAGGTGATATGTATATAATTTAAATGAAACGGCATGTATCATATAATAACAGCGCATAATAATGGCGAATCCTAACGGTATGTATGGGGTTGCTGTGGATAAAATATCAGGCGCAGACGCGCGGAAACGAGGAAGCTATGACGGATTTGACGGCTATGGGCAGGAGAGCGGCGGCAGTAAAGCCCGCTTTGCAGAAGATGAAGGGTGAGGAGAGAAACAGAGGACTTCTGGCGGCGGCGGAGGCATTGGAAGCCGATGTGGACGAAATTCTGGAAGCAAATAAAAAAGATATGGAGAACGCCGCAGAAAACGGTATGAACCCCGGAATGCAGGACAGGCTGCGGCTGACGCCGGAACGGATTGGAGCCATGGCGGAGGGACTGCGCCAGATTGCCGGGCTGCCGGATTGCATCGGTGAGGTGATGGAGGAGCTTCAGCGTCCCAACGGGTTGAAAATCAGGAAAGTTCGAGTGCCCATAGGGGTTATCGGCATTATTTATGAGGCAAGGCCGAATGTGACGGCGGATGCCTTCGGACTTTGCTTTAAGACGGGAAATGCCGTCATCCTGAAAGGGGGCAGCGACGCGCTTTATTCTAACGGGGCCATTGTGAAAACCCTTCGGAAGGCTCTGGAAGCCTGCGGGATGTCCGGAGATGTGCTTCAGCTTATCGAGGATACGGACAGGGCGGTGACCGTGGAGTTTATGAAGCTGAAGGCTTATGTGGATCTGCTGATCCCCAGGGGAAGCGCCGGGCTTATCAGGAGCGTGGTGGAAAACAGTACCATTCCCGTCATTGAGACGGGCACGGGCAACTGTCATGTGTATGTGGACAGGGATGCGGATTTGGATCAGGCGGCCCGGATCGTATTTAACGCCAAGACCCAGCGAATCAGCGTCTGCAATGCCTGTGAATCCCTGGTGGTACACAGTGCGGTGACCCAGGCCTTCCTGCCGAAGCTGGAAGAGCTTCTTGCCGTGAAAAATGTGGAGCTGCGGGGGGACGAACGGGTGCGGCAGGTGCTGCCGGACTGTAAGCCTGCCACGGAGGAGGACTACGGAAGGGAATATCTGGATTATATTTTGTCCCTGAAGACAGTGGACTCCCTGGAGGAGGCCATAGAGCATATTAACCGGTACGGCACGGGCCATTCCGAGTGCATTGTCACGGAGGACAGCCGGGCGGCGGAGCGGTTTTTAAATGAAATCGATGCGGCCTGCGTCTATTGGAACGCATCTACCCGGTTTACGGACGGGTATGAGTTCGGATTCGGCGCGGAAATCGGTATCAGCACCCAGAAGCTGCATGCAAGAGGGCCCATGGGGCTGAAGGAGCTGACGTCCTATAAGTACACCATATATGGAAGCGGGCAGGTCAGAGAATAACTGTTTCTTGACAAATTCCCCGTTTTTGCACTACACTTACATCATGTAAAAATTGGACTGCCGATCAACGAAAAAGTACGGCAGGGGAGGAAAGCATATGAAAGAAGTAAACGGCAGTATCTGGCACAGTATCAGTACCCAGAGAGTGACGCCCACGGATTTTATCTGTGTGATTGAGATTGCAAAGGGAAGTAAGAACAAATATGAGCTTGACAAGGAAACGGGATTTCTGATACTGGACCGCATCCTGCACACGTCCACCCATTATCCCGCAAATTACGGTTTTATACCTCGTACATACGGCGACGACGGCGACCCGCTGGATGTGCTGCTTTTGTGTTCGGAGCCCATACAGCCGCTGACCCTGGTGCGGGCTTATCCCATAGGAGTCATCTCCATGCTGGACAGCGGTAAAAATGACGAAAAAATCATAGCGGTTCCTTTTAATGACCCTTATTATAACAGCTATCAGGACATTTCCGAGCTGCCGATTCATGTGGTACAGGAGATGGAACATTTCTTTACGGTGTATAAGAGCCTGGAAAATAAGACCACTGCGGTAAACGAACAGGGCAGCCGGGAGGAGGCCGTAGAGGTCATCAAGAAGTGTCTGGATAATTATATCAATATGTTTATCAAGAGCTGGTAGGAAGAGGTGTGGAGGTATGAAGATAAGGACAAGGTATGCCCCCAGTCCCACGGGGAAAATGCATGTGGGAAATCTGCGGTCGGCTTTATATGAATTTCTGATTGCAAAGCACGCAGGCGGAGATTTTATGCTTCGGATTGAGGATACGGATCAGGAGCGTTTTGTGGAAGGAGCCACGGAAATTATATACCGTACCATGGAAAAGACAGGACTGGTACACGACGAGGGCCCGGATAAAGACGGCGGATACGGTCCCTATGTCCAGAGTGAGCGGATGAAGACCGGTATCTATATGAAGTATGCCAAAGAACTGATTGACAGGGGGGAGGCCTATTACTGCTTCTGTGACAGGGAGCGGCTGGCGTCCCTGAAGACGGAGGTTGTGGAGGGCAAGGAGATCACCGTTTATGACAAGCACTGCCTGCAGCTGTCCCGGGAGGAGGTTCAGGCGAATCTGGCGGCGGGAAAGCCCTTTGTGATCCGGCAGAATAATCCGACAGAGGGAAGCACCACCTTTCATGACGAGCTTTACGGTGACATTACGGTGGAGAATGCCGAACTGGACGATATGATACTGATTAAGTCTGACGGCTATCCCACCTACAATTTTGCAAACGTGGTGGATGACCATACCATGAACATTACCCATGTGGTGCGGGGAAACGAGTATCTGTCTTCCTCCCCCAAATACCAGCGCCTGTATGATGCCTTTGGCTGGCAGAGTCCCGTGTATGTACATCTGCCCCTGATCACCGACGAGAACCACAAGAAGCTGTCAAAGCGAAGCGGACATGCTTCTTTCGAGGATTTAATGGAGCAGGGCTTTGTGGCAGAGGCAGTGGTAAACTATATTGCGCTGCTGGGCTGGTCCCCGGAGGAGAACCGTGAGATATTCAGCCTGGAGGAACTGATTCGTGAGTTTGACTATCACAGGATCAGCAAATCTCCTGCAGTATTTGACATTGTAAAGCTGCGCTGGATGAACGGCGAGTATATTAAGGCCATGGATTTTGATGCCTTTTATGAGATGGCGGAGCCATATCTTAAGAAGGCGCTGACAAAGGATTTTGATTTAAAGAAAATTGCCAATATGGTGAAGACCCGTATCGAGGTTTTTCCGGATATTGCGGATCATGTGGATTTCTTTCAGGAACTGCCGGAGTATGATGTGGAAATGTACACCCATAAGAAGATGAAGACTGACAGGGATTCTTCCCTGCAGGTGCTTCGGGATGCGCTTCCGCTGCTGGAGGCGCAGGAGGATTACAGCAACGACGGCCTGTATCAGATGCTGTTAAAGTATGTGGAGGAGAGAAATGTAAAGAACGGCTATGTAATGTGGCCTCTCCGCACCGCCGTTTCCGGGAAACAGATGACTCCTGCCGGCGCCACCGAAATCATGGAGGTGCTGGGGAAAGAAGAGGTCTTAAAGAGAATCAGGAAAGGAATAGATAAGCTTGCCAATGCCTGACAGCCTGAATGAAGCACAGCGCAGAGCTGTGACCTGGGCCGGGGGGCCGCTGCTGTTGCTGGCGGGCCCCGGATCCGGGAAGACATTTACCATTACAAAACGGATTCTGTACCTTCTGGAGCGGGGCGTTCCCCCGGAGGAAATCCTGGTCATCACTTTTACAAAGGACGCAGCGGCGGCCATGCAGAGCCGTTTCCGGCAGTTGTCCGGTCTTTTCTTTCCCGTTCATTTCGGAACCTTTCATTCTGTTTTCTATCACATTTTACTGGAGTCCGGCGGATTCCGCCATTTACAGCTGCTCAATGATTCCCGCAGAAAAAAACTGATGATTTCCATTTTGAGACAATATGGGACAACCCCGGAGCTTTCGGAGGAATCCGTTAAAATACTGTCCGCAGTCAGCCTGTACAAAAATACGGGGGACAGAGAGCGGGCCCTGTCCGAAATGCCTGTGGGCTGGGGAGAGCGCTTCGGGGAAATCCTTACAGCCTATACAGAGGCGGTGCGGGAGGCAGGCGCGGTGGACTTTGACGACATGCTGTTTGAATGCCGCAGGCTTCTGGAAGGAGACATAAAAGTGCGGCGCAGCTGGCAGAATCGGTTCCGGCATATTCTCATAGACGAATTTCAGGACTGTAATCCCATGCAGTATGAGGTTATCAGGCTTCTGGCCCCGGAGCCTGCAAATGTGTTTGCCGTGGGGGACGACGATCAGTCCATTTACGGGTTTCGGGGCGCCAGGCCGGATATTCTCCGGCGTTTTGAAAAAGATTTCGGGGCGGAGCGGATTCTGCTGGATGTAAATTACCGGTGTGCGGAAGAGATTGTCAAAGCTTCGCTGGCGGTGATTGAGGAAAACAGGGACAGGTTTCCCAAGGCCCTCAGGGCGGCAGAGCCTGCAAAAGGGCCGGGAGAGGCCGGAAAGACCGAAAAAGTGCATATCATACCCTTTCAGGACAGGGAGGCGCAGAACGGCTGGATTCTGCAGCAGACAGCGGAATGGGAACGGAATCACAGGGATGACGGTATGCGGTGTGCTGTTTTGTTCCGCACCAATTCCTGTATGCAGAGGATTGCGGCGGCCATGCACAATGCGGGAATTCCTTTCTTTATGAGAGAGAAGGGGCAGAATATTTATGAGCATTTTGCGGTAAAGGATATTATGGCCTATCTGCTGCTGGCTTCAGGAGACTGGCGCAGGGAGCATCTGCTCCGCATTATAAACAGGCCCGTGAGATATATCAGCAGGGAGGCGGTGGGGGAGGGCCGGACAATTTCGGAGATGCAGGCATATTATCGGGAGCAGCTTGGCCGGGAAGGCGGAATGGCCGGAGGCGTAAGAAATGCCGCCGGGATCGGCGGCGTTGGAGCAGGAAAGCCGGGAACAGCCGGATACAGGCGGGAGGTATTGGAGAAGCTGTCCTGCTTTCAAAAGCAGCTGGACAGCCTTCATAAGATGCCGCCGTCTCTGGGGGTTCGATATATTCTGAAAGCGGTCGGCTATGAGGAGTATCTTCGGACACTGGCGAAGGGAAATCAGGAAAAGCTCACCCGGTGGCGGGAGACTGTGGAGTGGCTGAAAACAGATGCCGGTCGTTTTGAGAATGTGCGTGACTGGACGGAGGCTCAGGAAGCCTATATTGAGGAGGCGGGAAAGAACGCCGTGCGATCGGACACCGGCGAGTCCCTATGTCTGATGACGGTACACGGGGCAAAGGGACTGGAATTTGACAGAGTGATTATTCCCCAATGCAATGAACGGATATTTCCCCGGGGGGAACTGCAGACACGGGAGCAGATTGAGGAAGAACGACGCATTTTCTATGTGGCGATGACCAGAGCGAAAAAAAGCCTGGAGCTCCTGTACCTTATGGGTGACAGCGCGCGCTCCGGGCTCCCTTCAAGATTTTTGAATCCTCTTCTGGAAAAAGGAAGAATCACTCCTCAATAAGCTCATCAAATTCACAGTTGTCCAGATATTCGTCAAAGGCGTCGGCAACCGCTTCATATTCGTCGTCATCATCAATATAGTCCAAAACAGGTTCTTCGTTAGGGTCGTCGGGATTTTCACTGTAACGGTAAAACCAGACCTCCCCGTCTTCGTTTTCGCCCTCTTCATTCAAAGGGAGAAGGACAATATAATCTTTGGAATTTACCGTGATGATAGTGATAACGGCGCAGTTTACGTTGGTGCCGTCGTCCAGCTCCAGTTCTACAGTCATTTCTTCGTCTTCGTAGTCATTTTTCTTTCCCATGGGAAGCCTCCTGTATTTGAGTTTTGTAACAGTATACCCCCTTTGAGGCAAATTTGCAATGTTTGCTTTGTTGACAGTAACCGTATCTGTACCTATAATATAAAATGGAAAAGGAGCAGATTTCAATTATCTGCTGTCGGAGAACAGGATGAAGTACAGGCTGATAAGTGTGGCCGTCCTTGGACTGCTGGCGGGAAACCTCTATGCGGAGGCTGCTGCCGTGCAGGAGGATGTGAAAGAGGCCGCCGTAGGAAAAACAACAGAGACGATTGAAATAACCGAAGCCATGGAACAGCAGGCAGAGGTTTCCGTAGAGACAGAGGCTTCCGCAGAGGCCGGAAAACCGGTTCTGGCCGGGGGCATCGGGGCTGATTTGACGCCGCCCCGATTTACGGACAGCGAGTCGGCGATCCGGAATTCGGAGACTGCTGCGCCTGCGGATAGTGCTGCGCCTGCGGATAGTGCCGCGCCTGCGGATAGTGCCGCTGCGCCTGCAGACAGCAGCTTTGCAGCGGAGATCGAAAACTTGGAGGCGGCTGCCGCCGGAGTCACCGACGACAGTCCGGCGTCGGAAAAGGCCGACATGGGAACGGAAGAACCTGCAGCGGAAACAGAGCCGGAAAACGAGTATGCGGATTTGGCCATTGCCGATGTGCGAAACTACGTTAATGTCCGTACCGGGCCGGATACCGGCAGTTCCATTGTGGGCAAGATATATGACGGCGCAGTGGCCCAGATACTGGAGACGGTTGACGGGGAGAACGGGGAGTGGTTCCGGGTGGTCTCCGGCAATGTGGAGGGTTATATTAAGTCGGAGTTCTTTCTGTACGGCGACGCAGCGGCGGAAGTGATAGACGATTATGTGACAAGATATGCGGTAGTGCTGGCCAGCAGGCTGAATGTCAGGGAACAGCCCGATGTGGAGACAAGGCGGATCGGCTATGTGGACAAGGGAGAAAAGGTTCAGATTCTGGAGAATCTGGGAGACTGGCTGAAGGTGCAGTATACCCGGAACAAAACGGGGTATGTGGCGGCAGAGTATGTGACGGTGACGGAGGAATTTGTCTACGCAAAGACGCTGGAGGAGGAAGCGGCGGAGCTTGCGGCGAAAAGGGCCCTGGAACAAAGGCAGAATGTTTCTGAGACACAGGCGGCGGAAAGCACCGAAATCACGGTAACGCCTCCCACGGGAGAGTATTCCGACAGTGCGGAGCTGCGCAGTGAGATTGTGGCGTATGCCATGCAGTTTCTGGGCAATCGGTATGTGCACGGCGGACAGTCGCTGGAGACGGGCACGGACTGCTCCGGTTTTACCAGTCTGATTTATGCGGTGTTTGGCTATTCGGTGAGCAGAACGCCTGCCGGACAGCTTTCCGGCGCAGGCAGGAACGTTCCCTACAGCGAGGCTAAGCCGGGAGATATTATATGCTACGGCTCCGGCAGATGTACCCATGTAGCCCTGTATATCGGCGACGGACAGATTATTCATGCGGCAAATTCCCGCAAGGGGGTAGTGACCCAGCAGGCCGACTATGACAATATACTGGGTGTGAAAAATTTAATCGACTGACAGATCCGACTTTTTCAGCGTCCAGTCTCCTATGATTTCATCGCTCCAGGCCTGCAGGTCAGAGCGTTTTAAGGCCACGCCGCCGTAACTGCGGATGCCGTGGCGGGCGGCCTGTTCCTCGGTGTAATCCTCCAGGAAATATATGTTTTCCAGGCGCACGGGGCCGCTGGTGTAATGACAGACCAGGGGAAGGGCGCCGGTTTGTTCCTCTGCAATGGCAACGCCGTCCTCCGATACATGAAAGGTGACCCAGGCCATTTCCTCCAGCATACACAGGGCCTGCTTCTGGGTGGACACATAATTGCCCAGGGAATAGTAGCACAGGGCGGTGTTGCCGTTATCGGCAGTGATTTTTTCCACAGGCTGGGGGACATGGGGATGGGTGCCTATAATCAGATCCGCACCTGCCTCTGTCATTTCCAGGGCAAATTTCCGTTGGTAGGTTGAGGGGTTTTTCTGGTATTCAGTGCCCCAGTGCGGAAACACGATGACAATGTCCGCAAGCTGCTTTGCCAGTTCGATATCCTCCAGCACACGGGGATTTAAACTGGTGAAATCAATGCGGCCGTTTTTTTCATTATAGGCGCAGAGCATATTCAGATGTCCCCTGAGGGGGAAAGCCAGAGTTTCGGCGTTGGGACCGTAGGTATAGTTTAAGATGGCAAAGGTGACGCCGCCCGTCTCAAGAAGGGGGATTGATCCGGCAGCATCGGCGGCTGTATCCGTACCTGCGATACCGGTCATTAAAATCTCAGGGTGGGCTTCCTTCCAGTAGGCGGCACAGTTCAGGATACCCTCCAGTCCCTGGTCGGCGGCGTGGTTTGTGGCGTGGAGCACCACGTCAAAACCGGCCTCTGCAATGGCGTCGCCTACCTCCGTAGGAGAATTAAAGAGGGGAAAGCCGGAAAACCCAAGCTCATTTCCGCCCAGAATAGTTTCCTGATTGATGATACTGATATCCGCGGCTTCCAGACAGCTGCGGATATTTTCAAAGAGAAAGGCATAGTCCCGGGTGCCGTCGCTCATCTGTCCGGTTCTGACAATTCCCATGTGCATCAGATTGTCGCCTACGGCTAAGAGAGTGATGTCATATTCTTCAAAAGCAGGCTCCGGCGTGGAAGAGGGGACAGGTTCAGGTGTGGGAGCAGGAGCGGGAGCTGACTCCGGCACGGAATCCGGCGCCGCGGTATCCGGCAGCTCCGGAGACAGGGATTCCGATGCCGGGGAACCTGCGGAAGCCGATGCATCCCCGGCCGGCCTGCTCTCAAAAAGCTTTCCGGCTGCAGTAAGCATACGGTTTCCGGCCGGGTGAAAGGATATGCCGATCAGGCCGGCCAGCACCAGAACCGGAATTATAATGGCAATCAGATATTTTTTCTTACTTTTCATGGCCGCCTCCCAACCTACCACATTATGGCTGAATAGTACGCTTATTTTGCCTGTTTGTCAATCGGCGCTTGTGATTTTAAGGCATATCCAGTATAATGGAACTGTATTCAGATAAGCGGAATGGAGGATGGAATATGACTAATACGAGCGGCAACAGAAATCCTTACCCACTGGGAGCAAGACCGGAGGCAGACGGAATCCGTTTTTCCTTTGTGTCCGAAGAGGCTGACTGCGGCATTCTGCTTTACAGTTCCCGCACGGGCAGGGAACTGCGGAAAATTCCCTTCTCTGAGGAAGAACGCATGGGAAAAATCTATTGCAAAACGGTGGAGGGAATCCGCCCGGAAGAGGTGACCTATCAGTTTTACAGGGGCCGTGAGCTTGTACCGGACGAGCACGGGCGTGTCTTTCCGGGGAAATATGTATTCGGGAAAAGGGCGGGAAACAGCGGGAGAAAGGCGGGCTTTCTGCCGGCGGTCTATGACTGGGAGCAGGATCGCTGCCCGGAGCTTCCGTACAGCGAAGCAGTCTTTTATTGTTTACATGTGAGAGGCTTTACAAGACATATCTCTTCGGAGGTGAAAAACAGAGGAACCTTTGCGGGGATTCAGGAAAAGATTCCTTATCTGCAGGAAATAGGAGTCACCACGCTGGAGCTGCAGCCTGCCTATGAATTTGCGGAGCTGGAGGAGTGGGATGAAAATCTGCCCCCTTACTGTGTCCCGGGGCCTGCAGAGCGGCGTGACAAAGCAGGAGCGGTAAACTACTGGGGATATAAAAAGGGATATTACTATGCGCCCAAGGCCGCCTATGCCGCCTCCGGCAATGCGCCGGAAGAATTCAGAGGTCTTGTTAAGGCGTTACACAAAAGCCGTATGGAGCTGGTGATGCAGTTCTATTTTCCGGAAGATGCCGCTCGGAACGAAATTGCGGAAATCCTGCGGTTCTGGACGCTGGAGTACCATGTGGACGGTTTTCATCTCATGGGAGCAAATCTTCCCGTGGATATGCTTGCCGCAGACCCTTTGCTGGCGGATAAGAAAATCATGTATTACGGATTTGACCGGGAAACGGTTTATGATAAAATGGCGGGACAAAGGTTTCCTCATTTGGCGGAGTATAACGACGGTTATCTTTATGATATGCGCAGGCTGCTGAAGGGGGATGAAGATATGCTGAGTATCGCCCTGCGTCACATGCGCTATATCCCGGAGAAGGCGGGGCGTGTTCATTATCTTACAAATTATTACGGCTTTACCTTGTCTGATCTTGTGTCCTACGATTATAAACACAATGAGGCCAACGGGGAGGACAACAGAGACGGAAACGACCACAACTGCAGCTGGAACTGCGGCGAGGAGGGAGGCACAAGAAGCCGCCGGGTCAGACAGCTTCGTATCCGGCAGATGAAGAATGCAATTTGTATGCTGCTGCTGACCCAGTCCACACCTCTGATATTTATGGGAGACGAATTCGGAAATACCCAGAAGGGGAACAATAATCCCTGGTGTCAGGACAATGGAGTCTGCTGGCTTGACTGGGGAAAGCCAAACGGCGAGATACTGGAATTCTGGAAGCAGGCGGCGGCTTTTCGGAAGAAGCATCCGATTCTCCATCCGGAAAGCCCTCTTCGTCTGATGGATTATCTTTCCTGCGGCTATCCTGATTTATCCTATCACGGAGAGAGCGCATGGCGGCCGCATATGGAGAGTCACTGCAGGCATATGGGTATCATGCTCTGCGGAGAGTATGCGGAGCAGGATGACGGCGGGGCGGATGACTTTATCTATATTGCCATGAATATGCACTGGGAAAGCCATCGACTGGCGCTTCCGAAGCTGCCGAAGGGTATGTGCTGGCGCATGGCGTTTGCAACGGCGGAGGCGGAGGATATGACGGAGTCCGGGGAAGAAGAAAATCCCGACAGCGGTGTGACAGTGGCGCCCAGAAGTATTGCGGTGCTTACCGGCGTACAGACGGGGCGGAAAACGGGACCCGGCAGCGGGAAAAAGAGCAGAAAACAGAAGGGCTGAAGGCAGCAAATGGGAAAGATCTGGAGTCATTTTAAGACAATTACATATCACAAGCTTCTGGTGGCAAAGGGATGCTTTCAGGTAGGGCTGTATCGTCAGGGCATCCTGCATGATTTGTCAAAGTACAGTCCCACAGAGTTCATAGTAGGCGCCAGATATTATCAGGGAACGCGGAGCCCCAATAACGCAGAGCGGGAGGAAAAGGGATATTCTGCAGCGTGGATGCACCACAAGGGAAGAAACAGGCATCACTTTGAATACTGGACGGATTATTCCAGCGACCCGGAAAAGCGGGGATGCGTGGTGCCGATCCCCATGCCTGACAAATATATTGCAGAGATGGTTATGGATCGCATTGCAGCCAGCAAAGTGTACAAGGGGAAGGAATATACGGATGCGTCGCCGCTTGAGTACTATCTGCAGGGAAAAGCAGGAAAGCTGCTTCATCCGGAAACGGCGAAAAAGCTGGAAAAAATGCTGCGCCTTCTGGCAAGGGAGGGGGAAGAAAAGACCTTCGCCCGTATCAGGCGTGAGTTGAAGGTGGACCGGCACAGGAGAAGGAATCGAAGCATATGATACCATAAAAACAAATATGGTGAGCATATGAACTGGATTATCTTATTGTTACTGTTCGGCTGCGGATGCGGCGGCAGCGGGCGGGGCAGTAACTGCGGATGCGGCGGCAGAAGCTGCAATAATGACTGTGGTACCAATGTGGGCACATCCTGTGCCTGTGCGAGAGAAGCGGTGCGTGAGGCGAGAGAAGATGTGAGAGAGGCCCTGCGGGATGTCCGTGAGGCAAGAGAGCGGGAACAGGCTGTCTGCGACGGCCCCGGCATGGTTCCCCCGCCCTGGCAGGATTATCCTCCTATGCCCAGGCGGGACATGGGATGCGATGACGACAGAGACTGCGGCTGCAATAATTAACTGAAAAAAGACTTTTACAAAGTCGTCTTTTGTGCTATATTGTAGGAGAGACAAAGGAGGTATGACCCATGGAAAAGGAGAAATATGTGGCATATGTCTCTACCTACACGCAGGGAGATAACCACGGAATCAAAATATATGATGTGGATATGAAAAAGGGACGCTTTGTAGAAAAGGCCCAGGTGGAAATCACAAATTCCTCCTATGTGACGATTTCACACAGTGAGAAATATTTGTATTCCATCACGGACTTTGGAGTGGAATCCTACAAAATAAAAAAGGACGGCGGGCTGGATCTTCTGAATTTTGCACCGATTAACGGTATGAGAGGCTGCTATGTGTCCACGGATTATACGGATCGGTACCTGTTTGTGGCGGGATACCATGACGGCAAGCTGACGGTGCTCAGATTGAAGGAGGACGGTTCCATCGGAGAAATTACGGATGAAATTTTCCACAAGGGTCTGGGAAGCCTGGCGGACAGGAATTTCCGGCCCCATATCAACTGCGCCAGAATGACCCATGACAATAAGTATCTGCTGGTGGCGGATCAGGGGATGGATCATGTAAATGTATACCGGCTGGATTTGGAGACCGGCAAGGTGCTGCTGGCGGATGTTATCAGGAGTGAAATTGAATCGGCCCCCAGACACATTAAGATTTCACGGGACGGGCGGTTTATCTATATTGTTCACGAGTGGAAATGCTATATAGATGTGTACTCCTATGAAGACAGGGGTGGACAGCCGATGTTTGAAAAAATCCAGACGGTGGAGACCGCAACGGCCGAGCGGGGCAGCTCCAATGCCACCAGCGCGCTGACATTTTCCGAGGATCACAAGTACCTGGTGAGTACCGTGGCGGGGGATAATTCCGCGGTGCTGTTCAGCGTGGATGAGGAAACCGGTATGCTGCAAAAGATTTTCTGTCTGCCGGTCAGCGGAGAATATCCCAAGGACGCCATCCTGTTCCCCAACGATAAGTTTCTTGTATCCCTGAATCATGAGTCCAATGACATGACATTCTTTCATGTGAACGTCAAAGACGGCACAATGATTATGAACGGCCCGCCCATTGCGGTGAATGTGCCGAACTGTATTACCTTTCACAAGCTGCAGTGATTTGCGTTTGCCGGAGACGGAACAACGGTCGGAATACAAACAGCCGGGCAGGTTTTAAGCCGCCCGGCTGTTATTTATAGAAATCTACTATATTGTCCAGTCTGGCAGACATGTTTACCAGCATGGCGTCAAGGATAGTGACAGCGGTCATGCACTCCATGACTACTACGGCTCTGGGAACAATGACCGGGTCGTGCCGTCCCCTGATATTGACGTCAATTTCCGCACCGTCCTTATTTACCGTCTGCTGGGTCAGAAAAATGGAGGGCGTGGGCTTTACATGGGCCCGTATCCGCAGGACGCCGCCGTCGCTGATACCGCCGAGAACGCCGCCTGCATGGTTGGAGGCTTTTGCAATTTTCCCGTTTTTAAGGCGGAATCCGTCATTGTTCTGACTTCCTTTTCTCAGGGATACCCTGCAGCCGTCTCCGATTTCTACGGCTTTCACGGCGCCGATGGACAGGATGGCCTTTGCCAGATTGGCGTCCAGCTTTTCAAAAACCGGGTCGCCGATCCCGGCGGGAAGTCCCTCCACAATGCATTCCATGCAGCCGCCCACGGAGTCGCTGTCTTTTTTCGCTTCTTCCAGATAGGCCACGGCTGCCTTGTCCGCCTGCAGATCCGGCATGGCCGTGGGAGTGGAAAGGATGGCGGCGCGGTCAAACTGTTCCATGTCTGCTTCTACGGGCCCGATGGAACGGGTGTAGGCGCAGACGGAAATGTCCAGCTGCTTTAAGATTTTTGCGGCTATGGCGCCTGCGGCCACCCGCCCGATAGTTTCCCTTCCGGAAGAGCGTCCGCCGCCCCGGTAATCCCGAAAGCCGTATTTTGCATCAAAGGTATAGTCTGCATGACCCGGGCGGTAATAGCCTGCAATTTCACTGTAGTCCGCCGACTGCTGGGAGGTATTGCGTACCAGCAGGGAGATGGGGGCGCCTGTGGTAAGTCCTTCAAATACGCCGGACAGAATTTCCACGGAATCCGCCTCTTTGCGGGGGGTAGTGATGCTGCTGGTCCCCGGTTTTCTGCGGTCCAGATACTGCTGTATATCGGCCTCGCACAGGGCAAGACCGGCGGGACAGCCGTCTACCACCACGCCCAGTGCCTTGCCGTGGGACTCTCCCCAGGTGGTTATTTTAAAGATTGTGCCAAAGGTGGAACCTGCCATGCCGTTTCTCCCCGTTTCTGTAAAGTGTAGCTAAGAATATTTTACAGGATAATTCTGCAGATAGCAATATTGCATTATTTTTTAAAGTATGGTAAAATAATTCCGGTTGTATATTTCAGAGGGAAAACAATAGATGAAAATGACGCTTGAGGAGCGGTTTCGCAAGAAGCTGCTGAAAATCGGAAAAAAGAACAGGTTTCTCCGTTTCTGCATCATTCCCGTGATGGCTGCAGGAATGTTCTTTTTTCATGCAGTCAGATATTTCAGAGGGAATGGAAAGCGCTTTATTGTGCTTGCCACTACCTTTTGTCTGTTTGCGGTGTACAGCAGCTTTTCTTTTCCCATGTTTGTTTCCGGTGCGGAAGAGGAAGTGGAATGGAATGCCATTTCCGACGAAGCCCGGGATATCGTCCTGGCGGAGGAAGTGAAGGTCGATCTGGCTGAGTTGGAGCTTTTGGAGGACGAAGATGTGCTGTTTGAGGGGGAAGAGATTCCCGAGACGGTTCATGGCATGGATATTGGGGAGAGGTACAGCGCTTCGGATATTCTGGAGTATAATCAGGACAGGCTTCCCACGGAAACTTACGAGGCGGCGGAGGCGGAGGCTTATGAGGATTATGAGTTTTCTCCGGACGACTGGCGTCTGATCCTGATCAATAAGCAGAATTCCATTCCCGAGGGCTATGAGGAGGAGGTTCCGCTGGGAAATATCAATACCATGAAGGGCGTCATGCACTGTGATGAGAGGATTATAGACGATCTGCTTGCCATGACCAAGGCGGCGAAGGAGGATGGTGTGATCCTTCAGATCTGCTCGCCTTATCGGGATCTGGAATATCAGGAAGTTCTGTTTAACCGGAAAATTAAATATTATATGAACCAGGGGTTGTCCTATATGGAGGCGTATCAGCGCGGCAGCCAGGTGGTGACGGTGCCCAATGCCAGCGAGCATCAGCTGGGGCTGGCATTGGATATTGTGTCGGATGATTTTACCAGGTTGGTGGAAGAATTTGAAGATACGGAGGCCGGTAAGTGGCTGGCGGCCAACAGCTACCGCTATGGGTTTATCCTGCGTTATCCCAAGGATAAGGAGGATATTACAGGTATTACTTATGAGCCCTGGCATTTCCGTTATGTGGGAGTGGAGGCGGCGACGCTTATCACGGAGCATGGCATTACGCTGGAGGAATTCTGGGAGGAGTATTTATAGATCATGTATCGCATTTTAAAGCAGGAGGGCAGGGCAAAGCGGGCGGAGCTTACCACGGTGCACGGAACTGTTCAGACCCCCGTATTCATGAATGTGGGAACCGTGGCGGCCATTAAGGGCGCCGTTGCCACCTCCGATTTGGAAGAAATAAAGACACAGGTGGAGCTTTCCAATACCTATCACCTTCATGTTCGCCCCGGCGATAAGGTGGTGAAGCAGTTGGGAGGACTCCACAAATTTATGTCCTGGGACAGGCCCATTCTGACGGATTCAGGCGGTTTTCAGGTCTTTTCCCTGGCAGGCTTAAGGAAAATCAGGGAGGAAGGGGTCTATTTCAACTCCCATATAGACGGCCGGAAAATTTTTATGGGGCCGGAGGAAAGTATGCAGATTCAGTCCAATCTTGCATCCACCATCGCCATGGCCTTTGACGAATGCGCACCCAGCAAGGCGGAGCGGTCTTATGTGGAGGCCTCCGTAGCGCGTACCACCCGTTGGCTGGAACGCTGCAAAAAGGAAATGGCCCGGCTGAATTCCCTGGAGGACACCATAAACCGGAATCAGCTTCTCTTCGGCATCAATCAAGGGGCTGTTTATGCGGATATAAGGGTAGAGCATGCAAAGCGCATTGCGGAGATGGAGCTGGACGGCTATGCGGTGGGGGGACTTGCGGTGGGAGAGACTCATGAGGAGATGTATTACATCTTGGATGAGACGGTTCCTTTCCTGCCCAAGGATAAACCCGTCTATCTGATGGGAGTGGGAACGCCTGCCAATATTCTGGAAGGAGTGGAGCGGGGCGTGGATTTCTTTGACTGCGTTTATCCCAGCAGAAACGGCCGTCACGGGCATCTTTACACAAATCATGGGAAGATCAATCTGTTCAACGCCAAATATGAACTGGATGACAGGCCCATAGAGGAGGGCTGCGGCTGCCCTGCCTGCAGGCGGTATTCCAGGGCCTATATCAGGCATCTGCTGAAGGCAAAGGAGATGCTGGGCATGCGGCTGTGCGTATTGCATAACCTTTATTTCTATAACACCATGATGGAAGAAATCAGGGATGCGCTGGATGAGGGGCGATTCGGGGAATATAAAAAGCGGAAGCTGGCGGGCATGGCGGCAGCCCGGGAGTGACGGACACATTTACACCCATGCCGGTAACCGGATGTAAAAAAATAATAAAGTGCTTGCCCAAAGGCGTTTTATTGTGTATCATAGTATTTTAGAGACAGAAAAGACGTCGGCGGGAAATGACTGCAGATGTCAGAATGGAGGAAATATGGGAATTCTTTTAACCGAGGGAGCCGACGCGGCGGCGCAGAGTGCGGAGCAGGTTCAGGCCGGCGGCATAAGCATTATTGGTATGATAGTGATTTACGGACTTATGTTTTTTGCGCTGTGGTTCTTTATGCTCCGGCCGCAAAGCAAGGAGAAAAAGAAAATGGCGGCAATGCTTTCCACGCTGGCCATAGGCGATGTGGTAATGACTACCTCCGGGTTTTACGGAGTGGTGATCGACATTTCGGATGAGGATAATACTGTTATCGTGGAGTTCGGCAGCAACAAAAACTGTCGTATCCCTATGGAAAAGCAGGCCATCAGCCGTGTGGAAAAGCCCGGCGAGGCATAAGTCCGTGCAGTGCGGATGTACACAAGTGCATAAAACGGGTAAGAAATGGGGCAGTGCCCAAAGGATGCTTTATTCCTTTGACATTGCCTTTTTATAAATGTAAAGGGGGTTGAGAGTATGGAGCTGCATATTACCTGTATTCCCGGCGACGGAATCGGGCCGGAAATTATTGCGGAAGCCAAAAAGGTGCTGGAGAAGACGGCTTCCGTCTACGGACACAAAATGGTGTTTGAGGATATTCTGATGGGGGGAGCCTCCATTGACGTACATGGTGTGCCTCTGACGGAGGAGGCCGTTGCAAAGGCAAAGGCTGCGGACGCGGTGCTGATGGGTTCCATTGGCGGAGATACCACCACGTCGCCCTGGTATAAGCTGCCGCCGAACCTGCGTCCGGAGGCGGGACTGCTGGGCATCCGCAAGGCGCTGAATCTTTTTGCAAACTTACGTCCGGCGGTTCTGTATGACGAGCTTGCAGAAGCCTGTCCTTTGAAGGAGGAAATCAGCCGGGCCGGTTTCGATATGCTGATTATGCGGGAGCTTACCGGCGGACTGTACTTCGGTGAGCGGAAAACCATAGAGGAGAACGGTGTTTTAAAGGCGATTGACACTCTTACCTACGACGAGAATGAAATCCGGCGTATTGCCGTGAAGGGCTTTGACATCGCCATGAAACGCCGCAGGAAGGTAACCAGCGTGGATAAGGCCAATGTGCTTGATTCCTCAAGGCTTTGGAGAAAGGTTGTGGAGGAGGTGGCGAAGGAGTATCCGGAGGTCACCCTGGAGCATATGCTGGTGGACAACTGCGCCATGCAGCTGGTGAAGGATCCCGCGCAGTTTGACGTGATTCTGACAGAGAATATGTTCGGAGATATTCTTTCCGATGAAGCCAGCATGGTGACCGGCTCTATCGGTATGCTGGCCAGCGCCAGCCTCAACGACAGCAAATTCGGCCTGTATGAGCCCAGCCACGGCTCTGCGCCGGATATTGCGGGAAAAGACATTGCAAACCCCATTGCCACAGTGCTCAGCGCCGCTATGATGCTGCGCTACAGCTTTGACCTTGACAGGGAGGCGGACGCCGTTGAAGCGGCGGTGAAGCAGGTGTTGAAGGATGGCTTCCGCACGGGAGATATTATGTCCGAAGGCTGTACAAAGGTAGGCTGCTCCCGGATGGGGAATCTGCTGGCGGAGAGGATCAGGTAGCAGGATGCAGTGCGACTTGCAAAAAAATGCAAAAATCTGTTACAAAATGTTAACTTTGAATTAAAACTTGCAAAAATTTCGGAAAAATGCAGATATGTGGGAACATTTCGAATAAATGTATAAATGTTTCGGCATGGAAACAATAGCAGGATACTGGATGACAGGGAGGATAAAAGCATGACAAGCGATAATGCGAGAGCCGGTATGCAGCAGGCGCCGGCAAGGAGTCTTTTTAACGCGCTGGGATTTACCCCGGAGGAAATGAAAAAGCCCATGGTAGGCATTGTGAGCTCCTACAATGAGATTGTGCCGGGGCATATGAACATTGATAAGATTGTGGATGCCGTGAAGCTGGGCGTTGCAGAGGCGGGAGGCGTTCCCGTGGTATTCCCGGCAATCGCCGTGTGTGACGGCATTGCAATGGGGCATATCGGAATGAAATATTCCCTGGTAACCAGAGATCTGATTGCGGATTCTACCGAGTGTATGGCAATCGCCCATCAGTTCGACGCCCTTGTGATGGTGCCCAACTGCGACAAGAATGTGCCCGGACTGCTGATGGCGGCGGCTCGTTTAAACCTTCCTACGGTGTTTGTGTCCGGCGGTCCCATGCTGGCAGGCCATGTAAAGGGACAGAAGCGAAGCCTCTCCTCCATGTTCGAGGCGGTGGGCTCCTATGCGGCGGGTACCATGACGGAAGAGGATGTATGCGAATTTGAGAACAAGGTATGCCCTACCTGCGGTTCCTGTTCCGGCATGTATACGGCAAATTCCATGAATTGCCTGACAGAGGCTCTGGGAATGGGGCTTAAGGGAAACGGAACCATTCCGGCGGTTTATTCCGAGCGTATCAAGCTGGCAAAGCATGCAGGCATGGCGGTGATGGAGCTGGTGCGTAAAAATATCCGGGCCAGGGACATTATTACAAAGGACGCTGTCATGAACGCCCTGACCGTGGATATGGCTCTGGGCTGTTCCACCAATTCCATGCTGCATCTGCCGGCCATTGCCCACGAAATAGGCTTTGACTTTGACATCAGCTTTGCCAACCCTATCAGCGAGAAAACGCCGAATCTGTGCCACCTTGCGCCGGCAGGCCCTACTTATATGGAGGATCTGAACGAGGCGGGAGGCGTGTATGCCGTTATGAAGGAACTGGCGGACATGGGGCTTCTGAAGACGGACTGTATGACGGTGACGGGAAAGACCATTGGGGAGAACATTGCAAATGCAGTGAACCTGAACCCGGAGGTTATCCGGCCGGTGGATCATCCCTACAGCAAAACAGGCGGCCTTGCGGTGCTGAAGGGCAATCTGGCGCCGGACGGTTCCGTGGTGAAGCGCTCTGCGGTGGTGGAAGAGATGATGGTGCATGAAGGCCCGGCCAGAGTATTTGACTGTGAGGAGGACGCCGTTAAGGCAATCAAGGAAGGCAAAATTGTACCGGGAGATGTGGTGGTGATCCGCTATGAGGGTCCCAAAGGCGGCCCCGGGATGCGGGAAATGCTGAATCCCACTTCAGCCATTGCAGGTATGGGACTGGGGTCTTCTGTTGCGCTGATTACCGACGGACGGTTTTCCGGCGCTTCCAGAGGCGCTTCCATCGGCCATGTTTCTCCTGAAGCCGCAGTGTGCGGCCCCATAGCCCTGGTGGAGGAAGGGGATATTATCAGTATTAATATTCCGGAGCTTACCCTGAATGTGAAGGTGTCCGATGAAGAACTGGCAGCCCGCCGGGCAAAATGGCAGCCTAAGGAGCCGGGGGTGACAACAGGGTATCTGACCAGGTACAGGGAGCTTGTCACAAGCGGCAATCGGGGAGCCATACTGGAGCTTCCGAGACATTGACCGGCGATTGCCGCTCGGGCAATCGGGGAGCCATACCGGAAATTCCCGTATAATCATAATCATAGAACGGAGGAGCAATCATGCAGTTGAACGGTTCTGAAATCGTTGTGGAATGTCTGAAGGAGCAGGGGGTAGATACCGTATTCGGTTATCCCGGAGGCGCTATCCTGAATATTTATGACGCTCTTTACAAGCACAGCAGCGAAATCAATCATATATTGACGTCTCATGAGCAGGGGGCGGCTCATGCGGCGGACGGCTATGCAAGGGCTACAGGCAAGGTGGGCGTGTGTATGGCTACCAGCGGTCCGGGGGCAACCAATCTGGTAACGGGGATTGCCACGGCTTACATGGATTCCGTGCCCATGGTGGCAATTACCGCAAATGTGACCCTGCCCATGCTGGGCAAGGACAGTTTCCAGGAGGTGGATATTGCAGGCGTTACCATGCCCATTACCAAGCACGGTTATATTGTAAAAAATGTGGAGGAGCTTGCACCTACTTTGCGCAGAGCCTTTGAAATTGCAAAGAGCGGGCGGCCCGGCCCGGTTCTGGTAGATATTACCAAGGATGTGACGGCGGCGGTCTGTGAATACACGCCGGAAAAGCCTTCGGAAAAGAGAACGGAGGCGTCCTGGACGAAGGAGCAGCTGGACAGGGTGGCAGACTGTATCAGGGAAGCGGAAAGACCCTTTATTTATCTGGGCGGCGGCTCCGTTATTTCAGGAGCCTATGATGAGGTGGCGCAGTTTGCGGAGCTGATAGACGCCCCTGTCTGCGACACGCTGATGGGAAAAGGGGGATTTGACGGACGCAGTCCCCGCTATACGGGTATGATTGGCATGCACGGCACCAAGGCGTCCAATCTGGGGGTCAGCCGGTGTGATTTGCTGATTGCCCTGGGAGCCAGGTTTTCAGATCGTGTTATCGGCAATCCGAAAAAATTTGCAGAGGACGCAAAAATTGTCCATATCGACATTGACGCGGCGGAGATTAACAAGAATATCCGGGTGGACTTAGGGATAGTGGGAGATTTGAAGCAGGTGCTTGCACAGCTGAATCAAAAGCTGGAAAAGCAGAACCACAGCGGCTGGATGAATAAAATAGCGGAGCTGAAGGAAAAATATCCTTTAAAATATGACGACAGCCGGCTTTCCTGTCCTTATGTGATAGAGACCATTGACAGGGTGACAAAGGGGGAGGCGCTGATTACCACGGATGTGGGACAGCATCAGATGTGGGCGGCCCAGTATTACCGCTATACAAAGCCCCGCACCTTCCTGTCCTCCGGCGGTCTGGGAACCATGGGCTACGGTCTGGGAGCCTGTATCGGCGCCCAGGTGGGACAGCCGGATAAAATCTGTATTAATATTGCGGGGGACGGCTGCTTCCGAATGAATATGAACGAGCTTGCCACGGCCAGCCGCTATAATATTCCCGTTATCAATGTGATTATCAACAACCGGGTTCTGGGCATGGTACGGCAGTGGCAGACGCTGTTCTACGGAAAGCGTTACTCCCAGACGGTGCTGGATGATAAAGTGGATTTCTGTAAAGTGGCGGAGGCATTGGGATGCACGGCTATCCGTGTGACGGAGAAGGAAGAGGTACAGCCTGCCATTGAGAAGGCTGTCGCCCTGAAGGCTCCGGTGGTGATTGAGTGCATGATCCCTGAGGATGATAAGGTATTCCCTATGGTTCCCGCAGGTGCGCCCATTGCGGATGTGTTTGACGGTGATGATATGAAAAATAGTTGACGGTAGGAACCAATGAAAAAATTAAGTCGTTTTCTTGTGCTGGTTCTCCTGTGCGGCATGCTTGTGCTGCTAAGCGGGTTTCTGGTGCTGGGCATGTATTATCGGAATAATTTTCCTGTGAACACCTGGATTAACGGGGTCTACTGTACAGGAAAGACAATAGAGCAGGTCAACCGGGAGCTGGTGGCGCAGACAGGGGTTTCGGATGTGGTAATCACTGACGGAGCCGGCGTGGAATGGCGCATCTCGGCTGCCGACCTGGAGCTTTGTCCTGATTACACCGGGGCGCTGAAGGCGTATATGAGGAAGAATGCCACAGTGCTCTGGATGCAGAATATACAGAAGCCTGCCACAGTAAGCCTTGCCCCCGGGCAGTACAGCTGGAATGCCGAAAAGCTGGAGGAAGCCTTTAAGGCATTTGGGTTTGTACGGGAGGAAGGCAGCCGGGAAAAGGGCTGTTCCATAAAATATGCGGAAGACATCGGCTATTATCTGTATGATGGTAACAAGGCCCGGCTGAATATTGCAAAGACCCTGGATTGCATTAAGACATGCCTTTCGGGAGGAGAGCTGTCTGTGAATCTGGCCGGGAAGGGCTGCTATGAGGATTTGGAGGATACTGCGGAGGACGCCGCTAAGCGGGTATTGTGGGGACAGCTGCAGGAGTACTATGACGATTGCGGGATCGTCTATGATATGGGAGCGGAACAGATACCCTTTACACCGGCCGTTTTGAGTTCCTTTCTGAAAGCGGATGAAAACGGACAGCTTCTGCTGAATGAGGCAGGACAGCTTGTGATAGACGGAACCCGGGTGGAGCAGTGGGTGGATGATCTGGCGGAGCGATATAATACCTGCGGGACGCAGAGGGAGTTTCAGGCAACCAGAGGCGATGTAGTCAGCGTGAAATACTCCACCTACGGTACGGAGCTTGACACAAAGGCGGAGAAAAAGTATCTTCTGGAGGCACTGGCCGGAAACGGGGCAGAGCAGGAAATGCATATTCCCGCCTATGTGCAGGAGGGGTATGCCCGTGGCCTGGACGACATCGGAGATACCTATATTGAAGTAGATATGACGGAACAGCATATGTATTATTATGTGGACGGAGAACTGCGGCTGGACACGGATGTTGTCACAGGCAATACCAGCAGACGCAGGGGGACGCCGGAAGGTATTAATTTTGTATATAATAAGCAGAAAAACCGTATTTTAAGAGGAGCGGACTATGCCACGCCCGTAAAATACTGGATGCCGGTTAAGGGCGCGGTGGGAATTCATGATGCGGACTGGCGCAGGGAATTTGGAGGAGAAATTTATAAAAAGAACGGCTCCCACGGCTGTATCAACACGCCGCCGGAGGTGATGGCGGAGCTTTACGACATGGTGGAGATTGGAACGCCGGTGATAATGTTTTACTGACGGCATCGGTGAAAGGGACGGTGCGCCTTCGCCTGATTTTTGGCAATTTTCTGTTGATTACGAAATATAAGTGGACATAATAAAGTAAGGAATATATTTAGGAGGAGATTGTTTTATGGAGTTTGTTAAGGTTACATCAAAAGGACAGATTACAATACCGATAGAGATTAGGAAAAAGTTAGGGAAACGCTGATTAAATCAGTATTTTAACTATCTTTTCGCCACCA
>JAMPFR010000029.1 GCA_023664365.1 Acetatifactor muris
ACGCAAAGGGGATGCAACAATCTTAACAGACTGTTGCATCCCTTATTATGTGCCGGATTTGCAATTTTATAAAGGATAATTGTTCCTAATTCCCAGCAGACGGTTGTACTCCCTCTTTCCTGTTTTTTCGGATTTGTCATCCTGTGAATGTCTCTGCAGATGCACCGCCGGGAAACCGCCTTTGCACACATAATCTGCAAGTTCTGCTCTCGGGTCACCCACAGTCTCATATTTCGCCCTGAAAACCTGCCCTTCAATTCGGTAAACACCTGCTTTGCCGTCTTATGTATATATATTGCCGCGGCTTACAGATTTTTCTGATTCAATATATCAACTATGACCTTAAGCCTTTGCTCCAACACCGACAGTGATTTTTCATCCTGTTTTACGCTGAATATATAATTCCCCACATCTTCATGCCAAATTAAATCATATTCTGTGGAGTCTTTATGTAATTTTATAATACTGTAAAACATACCGTCTATTTTTTCATCTGACAGCATCTGAAAATTTTCTTCAAATAGTTTTGCAACAAGATCATTTCCATCAAAATAATCAAAATTAACAAATAAATACTCCAGTCTGTTGTTCTCATCATTATTAATATGTTTTACTACCTGTATACTCATCCGCAACCCTCCTATTGTATGCCTAACGCCTGATTTACGCTTACTCTGGATCGTTGAGCGCTTGCTATAATAGCTTCATAAATCGCATCGCCTTCAAGTCCCTTGTCACGTTGTTTTTGAACCAACTGCTCCCACGTCAGATTTGGCTCAGTTGCATTCAACCTGTCGGCAAGTTCTCGATCCGCCATCAATTCTCTGGCCCGCGTTCTGTATTGATTTCTCAGTTCAAATGCCTGCCTTGCCTGTTCTTCTAATGGCCGGCTTCTGTCAATCCGATCAGGAATCCGGCGTTCCTGTTCCAGATACCATTCTCTTGCCTCTACGTTACTTAATGTTCCGGGTGCCGGAACAACTTCAACCGGCTCCTCCTGTTCGGTTTCTTCTTCCTCTTCTTCCGGCGGCGCCATCTGCGCCACACCGCCCGGATTCCGCCAAAGCCCCTGCACCGGCTGAACCGCCCCCAGATCCGCCGCCTGTTCCAGCCTTCGGTCTCGATTGACCGGCACACCGTTCACATACCCGTCCGCCTTTACGATTCCCTGCTTCTGCTGAATCACATGCCCCAGCTCATGCTCCAGATGCCGCTCCTGTCCGGGGCCGATATACACCTGGCTGCCCTGTGTATAGGCATATGCCCCCAGCTGCGCCGGGCGGGAGGAATTATAGTGTACCCTGACGTCCTCAAAGGACAGCCCGGAGGCCGCCTCAAACTTTGCCTGCATCGCCCCGGGAATCCCCGTGGAGCCGGACGCCGCTTTTGCCCTCTTCCATCCTCTCTCCATACTTGCATTGGTAAATCCCATTGTATTCCTCCTTCCCTGTAATTGCAACCCTGCAGGCCTCTTTTCTGCCGCCCCAAAGCTTCCTGCATCCCCCGCGCCTGCCGGACGCCGTTTAATATCTGTCGATACTCAGCTTCAACGCCGTCTCATCCTTTCCCGCCTCCAGCTCCAGCGCCTTCCGGATATGCTCTCCGGTGACAATCTCACTGCCGCCGCACCTTGCCAGCAGTCCCGCCACCTGGGCCGCCGCCTTGATTCTGGCGGGGCTTAAATCCGCCGCCCGGGCAAGCTCCGACGGAGAGACGTTCTCCGCCACAGGCATGGCGTCCCATAAAACCTTTTTCCACATCCGTTCCCTGTCTTCCCTGTCCGGATTTCGGAAGCGAATGACAAAGCGGATCCGCCTGACAAAGGCGTCGTCAAACTGATCCAGCAGATTGGTGGCCAGAATCACAATCCCGTCATACTCCTCTATCCTTTGCAGCAGATAGGCCGTAGACACATTGGCATACCTGTCGTGGGCGTCCTTTAATCCTGTACGCCTGCCGAACAGCGCATCCGCCTCGTCGAAAAACAGCAGCCCTCTGCCCCGCTTTGCCACCCGGAATATCTCATCCAGGTGCTTTTCCGTCTCCCCTATGTATTTGTCAAATATCCGGGACAAATCCACCTTGAAAAGAGGGAGCTTCAGTTCCCCCGCCAGAGCGGAAGCCGCCATGGTCTTGCCTGTCCCGGAGCTGCCGTGGAAGAGCAGGTGCAGCCCCTGTTCCCCGATCCAGCCCCCGGCCAGCTTCGTTATCGTCTCAAGCTGTTCCCTGCATTCCCGGGGCAGTACAATGTCATCCAGCGTATACCTGCTCTCTATCAGCTTTCCCAGCCCGGAATCCATGCTGTGTTCTCTCAGTCCCTCCTCCCAGGGCGCCATATCCCCCAGTGTCAGCTGTTTTTCCGCCGCCAGGATGTTCACTGCCTTCAGCTTCCTCTTAAGCTCCCCCACAGAAAACCGATAACGTCCCAGAAGGGCCTGCTGCCATTCCCGGCGCTCCCCTTCCGGAAGCCGGCTTTCCAGCACCAGCTTCACCTCTTCCCCGGACAGCGCCTCCGGCAGATTGATCCGTATATCCGCAAAACGCCCTGCACACTCCGCCTCCTTCCTGCTCTCCGTAAGAAAAATCATCCTGCACCCGGAAAATCGCTTTGACAAAAAAGCCTCCTCCAAGCGTTCCTCTTCCCGGTCAGCCCTGTCGTTTTCCGCCATATCCTCCGCCCCGGCCAGATCCGGCACAAACACCGGATCCGCCAGCCTGCAAATCAAACGCAGCGTCTGCAGGATGCGCCGTCTGTTCTCCTCTGTCTCCCGCAAAAGCCCCGCCGCTCTTACAAAGACGGCATTCACCCCCGCTTCCCCGCACACCCGCTTCACCAACGTATGCTTCCCGCAGCCCTTCACCCCGTGCAGCAGGATTTTAGGCGGATCCGCCATGGAAGGATTCCCGAAAAGATATTTGTGCAGCCTGTCATGCTCCGCCTTATACAACGGCAAAGAGCCTCCGCCGGGCAGAAGCTCACCGCTTCCACCCGGCAGGATGCCGCTTTCCGGCTTCTCCGGTAAAAAAAGGCTGTACACCGTCTCCTCCGGAAAGTCTCCGGTCAAAAGAAACCGAAATGCCCCCGCCCCCGGAACCAGCGGAGCGGAAAGCAGTCCTGTCTGTTCTTCTTCCGGCAGCTGTAAAATATCTCCCAGCCTGCCGCTCTTTTCGCATAGTTCCCCAAGCAGTCCGAAATCCACAGGCAGCACCGGCGACAGAAGATGAAGCCCATACTGCATATCCGGCAGGCGTTCCTGCCTGCTCTTTCGGAAATCCAGGCAGAGTCCGCCTTCAATTTCACAGCAGAAGGCCAGCATTACCAGCCAGTATTCCGTCTCCGTCAGCGCATACCGCCCCCGCAGGAAAAGAGAGGGCAGGAAAACATCCGCCGAATGCTCCTTTTCCTCAATACGCCTTTTCTCCTCTCGAAAAAGCTTTCCGACATCCTCCTTCTGCTGCAGCGCCATAAAAACACGGATATAATCCTGTGCCTGCTCTTCTATGGAATGGTACCCCTCCACAAGCATCTCCATCTATGATACCTCCCTATCCGTTATACGCCGACTCTGTCAATACGGACGATTCCTGCCGGCCAAAGGCGGCTGTCCGGCTTTCAGAGCGGCACAATACCGTCGGCCCGACCTTCAGAGCAGTACAATGCCGCCCACCCGCACTCCTCCTGAGGTAAGCTCCGATTCATACTGTGACAGCATGGCTGTTTCGTCCAGAAAGAACAACCCGTCCAGCCTGTCTGTTTTATCCAGAACCAGAAACCGGATATCCATACCTATGGGAACGTTCCTGCGCAGCCAGTCCAGCTCCTCTTTCTTTTTGCCCTTGGGCTCCCTGCGCACCAGCACCATAGCCCTGCAGTGCTCCGGCTCCTCCACCATAAATGCCTTTTCCCCGGTGAGAATTTCAGTAAGCTGTATATAATAGTCGCAGGTGCCCTTCCTGCTCAGCAGGGAAACGCCGGTTGCCAGAAGCCGCCGCAGGGTTTCCGCGTCCGCCCGGGACGCAGGCTCTCCCCAGCCCATCCAGCCTGCCAGCTTTTTTGCCTGGGATTCACTGCAGTTTACATAGTCCAGCTTCTCCCCAAGCGTGTCAATGTCTTCCTCCAGCTCCAGATAAATGCTCTGCTGTACCGCCAGAAACCTCTCCAGCTGCACATTGTTCCGATAAAGCTCCGACAGATACCCCGTAAAGCTGTCTTTGGGAAAAGACAGAGCAAAGCTTTTGATGGATATTTTGCCGCTGCCGCTGCGGGAATATATCCTGACAGCCAGTCTGGCAAATCTGCCCCGGCCCTTCTCCTGCCCGTACAGCAGCATCTGGCGGTACTCGGAGTAGTATTGTGCGTACCGCTTTACATACTCATACTGCTCCGCCGCCGTATTCATTCTGTCTGCCCGCTCTCCCTCCTCCCGCCGATCAAACAGCCACACATAGATCTGTATGGCCGCGTTTCTCCCAATATCCAGTATAAGGCGGTTCCACTGCATCCCTTTTACGCCGCTGTCATAGATACGGCTGACAAAATACCCCTGCGCCCCATTTCCCTTCAGGTACAGTTCCCCGCCGCTTTCCCCGGAAAAGCCCTGACAGGAGCCGCAATTCTTCAGATATTTTCCGGAAAGACACTTTCCCCGCATACTATGCCTCCTATGCTATCTCCACACGGATCGCGATTCCGGCAGGACGGTACTGCTCCAGATACCGCTCAACCGCATTTCTGTACTGCTCCCGGCAGCATTCTTTCAGGGATACCCGGGGCGTTACTGTTACCACCAGCTTATTGTCCTTCCATTTCGCCTCTGTATTCCGCACCAGAAGCCCCGGCGTTTTCCCGGCCAGTTCCTTCGCGTCCTCTTCGGTCACAATCCGGTTCAGCCCCGCAAGCCCGCCAGCCAGCTCACGAAACTGCTCCGAAGGGCGTTTGCGGTTTCTGCCGCCCCCGCCGGACATAGGGTTGCTGCAGGACATTTTGGGAAAAAGCTCCGGCCTCTCCAGCTGCCTGATTCTGCCAATGGATACATCGCCTCTTTCCCCTTCAAAAAGGGCCAGGGAAGTCAGCAGCAGTCCTCTCTCCGACGCCTCGGGGATGTCCCCGTGTCTGCCGTCCCCCAGCACAATCTCATTTTCCTCCTCCCCCCAATGCCAGGCATTGGGAAACCGTATTTCCTCCGGCTCCGTTCTCCGATATTCCCGGTACAGCCCCTCTTCCCCCTGCGCCAGCATCAGCTCCGCCGAATCCCGCAGAACATTTTTCCAGGGAAGCAAAATCCGCTGACCGGTAACCCCGGTAACGGGACAGGGGCCGTACTCCTCTGCAAAGCCTGCAGCAGAGCATACAAATTTCACCCTTGCCTCGCCCTGAAAATATACATACCGGCTCTGTCCTTCCGCTGTAACCGGCGGTTCAATCCTGCACTTGTCGGTAATCTCCTTCCAAAAGCCGTCTCCCTGCCCGGCAAACACCCGTATTTCTCCCGTTTTCCCCAGATAGCTTTGCAGCTCCGCCCTGCCGCAGGCCCGGGAAAAAGCTCCGTACTCCTGACAGCAGAGGGTGCTTTTCTGAACGGCCTCCACCGCATTCAGGCTGATTTTGAAGAGCGTGGGCATCTTATCATATTCTCCTTCCACCACTCTGCAGCGTATCTTGCAGCCCCCTTCCCCGGCTTCCATGGGGCGATCCGTCTCCAGGCAGATACCGCCGCTGCAAAGCAGCCCGTATGTCTCATCCTTAAGCGTCCTCGCCTCCCGCCATCCATGCGCCGTCTTGTATTCCCACGCAAGGCGCACCTGCGAAAATCCCGGAGCCGGCGGGTTGCTCTGCTCTCTTTTTTCCAGCAGCACATAGAACCAAACGCGCTGCCCCGCTCTCAAAGGCTTTTTGAGCCAAAAGGAAAAGAGTACCTCTGACCTTTTCAGTTCCAGACTGTATTTGCGGGAAAGCAGCATGGCCGATACCCGATAGTTGTCTGCGCCTCTGAACAGCTCGCAGATAACATTACCCGTCAGCTCCGTGGTCTCCGGGATTTCATATATCAGGGCATTTGCCAGCAGCTTTGTACCCGCCGGAAGGACACAGTCCTCCGCCACCTCCTGAAACAAAACCCATGCACGGGCGCAGCTGCCCTGATCCGGCTCCCTGCCCAACAGCTTCAGATAGCCTCTGTAATGACTCTCCTGCACCTGATCCAGATAAAAGCTCTGCATATCGCAGAGAACCGCCCACAGCTCCAGCAGAGTGACGCCCGGATCCGAAAGCCCTCTGTGGCTCCACCAGTCCGCCTGCTCCTGCAGCCGCCCTGCCGCCTTCTCCCACATTTTTGAATAACTGCTGTCATCTAATTTCAGGGGTTCCATCCCGCTCGTCTCCTCCATTCTGCTTTTTCAGAATACACTTTACCTTTGCCTTCTGCAGCCACAGCGCCCCCATCCTCCCGACCGCTCCCGTAAGCCAGTCGCTGACTTCCTGCAGTCTGCCCTCCGCCTCTTCTTCTGTCTGCGAAAGCAGTGTCAGCTTTATTTCAAGTTCCTCCCGCTCCGGATAAAAGGAGCAGTCCGAGCACTCCTTCACCTGCAGAAACGGATACCGTTCCTGCAGCAGAAGTTCCAAATCCGTGACCGTCAGCATTCTGCCAAAATGAGAAAAATAATGTTCCGCCGCTGCCTTTTCATCCTGCACCGGCGCTCCCGTCCTGTCATACCTGGCGTCCGCCACGGATACCGCCTCCAGCACCCCCGTCTTTCCGGTTTCCACATAAAAATACGTCCCCGCCGGAAACTGCCCCGGCTCCGCTTCCTTTGTTTCTTCTGCATCCTGCCGTATCACCACATAATTAGGCAGAAATACCGTCAGCTCCTCCTCTTTGGCGGGACGCTCCACCCACCAGGCTTTCTTTCCAAACCGCTCTCCCCGGCCCTTTATCTGCTCCGTCTCAAATGTAAGCCGGCCCTTTCCCGTATACCAGCAGTTCTCCGGCAGCACCTCCCTGTCAAATCCCAGATACATCTTTTCCGCCCCGGCTTCACGGATATCCGGCAGTTCCCGCTCCCCCGGCCGAAAGACACGGGGCTCCGTCCCAAGCCGGATATCCCTCAATACCGGAATCCGCTTCCGATACCAGGGCGCATAAGCCCCTTTTGTCCTGACGATACGCAAACGCAGATAAAGATGCTCCTCCCCTTCCACGGAGCAGGGACTGATATCCTCCGGTATGGGAAAGCGATACCGCCTCTCGCCCGGCTCCTCCGGGCGGCAGCCTGTATTCCAGCCGCTGCTGCCCGGCAGGACACGCCACAGACTTCCGTCAAAATACTCCCACAGGGTTTCCTCCGCCTGCCATTCCTGCACCTGCTCCTCCCGCCGCAGCCAGGGATATTTTCTGTACAGCTTCCTGTACTCCTTCGACTCCGGCTCCGGGCATTTTTCTTCTGTTTCATATTCCTCCGCAAACTGCAGGGTCAGCTCTCCGGAAGCCCCCGCCGCAGCCCGGTCACAGGCAAGATAAAAGCAGGCTGCCGTTTCCGGCTCCCTTCCGAAGGGCAGAACTCTGCCGCCGCATACCGGCCCGCTGTCCGTAAGACAAAGCTCCGGCTCCGGGGACGCTGCCTCCTCCTTCAGCGTAATTTCTCCCGACAGTGCTTTCAGCCACCTTTCCGGCAGAAGCTCCTCCGGATCAGGCTCCAGCCGCAGTTCATAGACCCCTCCCTCCAGATTCCCGGCAAATTCCGGACATTCCCCTGTCAGGAAAATCCCTGCGGCGGACTGCTGCCGGTTTACGGCATAGCTGCTCCGTCCGTCACCGATCGTCCAGCTTCCGGGCAGTTCCGCCAGAGGCGGAGCCTCCTCCTTAAATTCCATCTCAAACATAAAACTGTCATGCCCGTCCAAAAGCCCCCGGAAGCGCCACTGAAACACCGGGCGGGACAGTACCCGGTCCGGAGAGGGAGAAAGACGCACGGGAAAAGCGTCTCCCTCCTGATAGCACAGCCAGGCCCAGAGTCCCTTGCGGTAAATCACAAAGCGCAGCCCGGCGGCAGTGAGCCGCAGGGGAGAAATCGTGCGGAAGCCCAGCAGGGTTCCCTGCTCTGTCACGGTATATACCCGGGCGTCCGCCGTCAGCTGCAGACCATGGATTTCCCCTGCCGCTTTCACCCACAGGGCCGTCTCCAGCCTCCTGGGCTCTTCCTTTCTCTCCGGCACCACGCCTAAAAATACCTGCTTCTGTTTCTCCCATATTTTCAAAAGACGGTCCCGGTTCTCCATCTCCATATCCAGAAAAATGTCTGTGAGAACGCTGCCTGCCTCCCGGCTTTCCGGCAGATACTCCCAGCCGGTTTTATAAGAAAGAGCAAGCTTTTTCACCCTGAGCTGCCAGACCCTTCTCCAATCCTCTCCCATGCCGCTGTCAATGCCTCTCTGTATCTGCTTTTCCGCATCTGCCTCTCCGCCGGTGCTTTTTTAAATACGAACTTCCACCCGATCCCTGTCCTCCAAACCGGCAATGCGGTAGCTCACGATCACCCGCAGCTCTCCCTGTCTGGTGTGCCCCATATCCGTCTCCACCTCAATGTCCCGTATCCTCTTCTCCCACATATGCAGGGAATGCCGCACCTCCCGCCGAATCATCTCCTCCGTCTGGCTGTCCATGCCTTCAAACAGAAACTGGTGCAGCCTGGTGCCGAAGGCCGGGTGCAGCAGTCTCTCCCCCGGCTCCGTCCGCAGTATGATTTCCACGGACTCCCTGATATTATCTTTTGCTCCGCTGATTTCCACTCTCCCGTGGTCCTTGGAAATGCGGAAGGGAAATTTCCATCCTGTTTCCATCTGACATCCTCCCGGTCTTAAAGCACCGCCCGCCGTCACATTCCAGACACAGTGTGCGAAGAACCCTTGTTTAATTCAGGTGTATCATAGCGCCTGACAGCTTCAATGCGCCTCTGCCCTCCACCTTAACCTGTCCCTTGCAGGACAGGGAAGCACTTGTCGTTCCCTGCATGGCAAGCTCCTGTCCCTCAAGCTGCACCTTTGCCTTCCCGCTTATCTTCACATTTTTTGCCTCCAGCGTAAGCTGCTTGCAATTCAGGACTACCGTACCGTTCTCCTTCAGCTCCAGGCTGCTGTCGCCGCATTCCAGCCGGATGACCTTTTCCGCTTTGATAAGGGCTTTCCCCTCTTTCTTATCCAGAAGCAGCCGGTTCTTTTTCTCCCTGTCACCGAATGCAGTCTGCCTGTTTTTTTCGTCCAACACCCACTCCATTTGCTCCGGCCCCGCCACCTCAAGCTTTTCCTCGCCCTTCTCTCCGGACAGGGCAATTCTGCTTCCGTTTTTCAGCCGGAACACCTTATTCAGATTCTTTTCCTGACAGGCGTCCGCCACAAAGCCGCTGCTCTCCGGGAAACGGCAGCCCGTCACCACGGGATGCCGGAAATCTCCTCCCAGGAAGGTCAGGCGGACTGTGTCCCCCTCCTCCGGCAGACAATAGGCGCCGTAATCCCCGCCGCCGTAGCAGGTCAGCACAGGGACGTCGTCAAAGGTATCCATATTGTCCTTCATCACCTTCACCCGGACCCGCACATTGCCCTTCGAGGTATTGTCCCCCGCCGCCAGAACCGTTCCCCAGACGTCATAGGTTGGCCGCATCCCCTCTGCGGGCGCCTCCCGCTCCTCCAGATAATCCGAAATCATACTCCCTTCCTCTCCCGAATCTCCTCTCCCGAATCAGTCATTTTCATCACACCTGCCTCTGATTACCGTCCTGTAGCCCTGCCAGTCCAACCGGTGACAGACCTCCTCCACATATACGGTGCCGGACAGACATGCCGCCTTTTCATTCACGATTTCCGCATTACAGCCCGGCTGCAGCTCCGGAAACCCTATGGTAACCGCCTCCAGCCTGCAGCAGGCAGCTTTTGATCTGCTCATTACCGCCTGCGCCAGAGCAGAAGCCTGCTCTCCCGTCTCCAGCTCCATGTCCCATAGCTTCAGGGAAAAGCTTTTCAGCGCCTGCCCCAGCTTTCCGGCAAAAACGCCTCCCTCCCCCCGCCACTGCGCGGTTCCCGTAAGCTTTTCATCCTTCCGGTTGTAGCCCCACACCGACACGCTGCCCGTCTGCCCCGTCATGGAAACCACCCTCTGCACCGCCTGCAGCCCGTATTCCGGACTCAGCTCCACCGATTCCCCGTTCCCTTCCCCTGCCTTTCTGAACACCACTTCCCCCATGCCGCAGAAAAATTCATAATTCACATATTCAGCCAGATTACACAGCCAGTCGTAATGGGTTTCCCCTCTGACCACACAGGCCTGATTCAAATTTTCCGGCAGTGGGGAAACGCTCTTTTTTTCCATCAGGAACTGATAGCCGGACTCTTCTAAAATATCATCCCGAATCTGCTGCAGCTTCCCGGCTCCCGACACCCTGAAAACACTATTCTTTTTCATCAGGCCTTTCACATCCAGGCATATGAGGGTGTACTCCAGAAAGCCCTGCATCAGATCGCATACCTCCACCTGGTGAAGATAGCCCAGAAAGATCCGGCCGTCCTGCCCGTCATAGCCCGCTCTGACCTCCATCCTCTGCCCCACCTCCAGATATCCTTCCAGAGCCGTCTGATTTTTTGCGGGAAGCTTGTCCACCCGGTACACCAGCACCGCCATGTCCGGCTCCTTCCCCACGGAGGCATTCACCTCCACGCTTTCCAGACGCCGGGCGTCACTCTCCGGAACCTTTCTGCCTGCGGCAAAGACCTTTGCCTCGGGATAGAGAAAGTCACCGTATTTATCCGCCAGTGCCTTTCCGCTGTTCTTTCCCATGGGCCTCTCCTTTCTTCCGGAAACCGCCGTTATTTCCCGACGGCTCCTTACTCCAGCCTGGGATTTCCCGTTCCGCCGAATCTGCTTCTCCACCCGTCCGGATCCTCTCCCAGCAGTGTATTTACTTCGTTCCTGCCAAACTGCGCCTCATTTCCCACAGCCTCGCCCTCTATCAAAGCAAAGGACTGTTCTCCCACATAGTCTCCTCTGATTGAAATATCCACCTGGGCCCTCACCGGCTTTCCGTCCGGCGCGAACACGGTATAGCGGACGCTCATGCCGGTGAGAAGCCCCGCCACCGCAATGGAACCCCAGAAAAAATAGATCTGTTCCACACCGATACTGCTGTCCGTATCCTTGTTGGTGTACGGATAAAGCTGTCCCACATAATTCCGCACATCCTCATAGGCGTCCTGATTCAGCTTCTCCAGCGTATTAAAAAAGAGGGAGACGGAGAGCGTCAGCTGATTCTTCTTTTTCCATTCCCCGGATGACCTCAGCGGTTTCTGAATTCCCGTCTTTCTGCCCCGCAGCAGCCTTTTTACTTCTTCCGATATCTCCTGTTCATCTGCTTCCGCCGCGCCGATGGCCTCCTGTATAGACAGCTCCGTGGGATTAAACTGTACATAAAACCGTTTCCCCATGTCCGGCCTTCCGTTCCGAAACGGACAGATGTATGCCTTCTGATATACCGCCATCTTTTCAAACCCTGCTCTTCCGAATTCTTTCCAGCCTGATCTGCTGCTCCACCCGGTCACAGACCTGTCCTGTCAATACAGGCACAAGCTGCCCCTGGCTCAGGACGCCTTCCAGCTGCCTTGCCGCCAGTGAAGGACGGGAACGGTAGTATTCCTTTTCATCCTTCAGCTGCTTTTTTACCGCTTCCCGCACGAAGGGCAGCAGCGCTTCCTTCAGTTTTTCCCGCTCCGCCTTAAGATTTATCTTCTCCTGTCTCTGCCCCGAACGGATTCCGAAACCGGCATACTCCCGGCACAGGCTTTCGGCCTCCCCGCAGACAGGCAGGATCCCAAGCTTCATTTTTTCCCGTATCTGCAGCATTTCCGCCTCCCCGCTGCGCTGCATCCCAAACACCGCTGTGCTACACTTAAGCGCCCCTGCTTCCGGCCTTCCCGTTACAATACCTCAAAATCCTCATAGCAGACCTCGAAGCTGTCTATCAGCAGGCCGTTCTGCTCCGCACTCAGCTCTCCCACTTCCCAGCGCTTTACTAAAAGTCCCATGAAAAGATACTTTTTTACCGGCCTTCCCCCGCCGTCCAGCACCATCAGACTTAAATTGCCGTCAATCCTTTCCCCTGCCATGCAAAAAGGATGTCCCTGACCTCCGTAGGCTCCCCGCTCCATGCGGAGTACCCTTTCTCCTCCGCAGGCTTTGGGAAATACATGCACCATGTTATTTAATCCGCCTTCCCTGTAAACCTCTGTCTCAATTTCCCGGCTGATTCCCGTGACCTTCTGAAACCCCATCACCGTCTCATTCAGAAAGACGTTAAAGCGGTAGCCGGGCAGCGGGTCTGTAAGGGGTGATGACGTCTGTCCCATAGGTTCTCCTTTCTCAGGGGCTGAACAGGTTCTTCTCACCGTTCAGCCTCCTGTTGATTCGGTTAATTTCCTCACAGTATCTGCGCCTGGCCGGCCGGGGCAGCTTTAAGATCTCTTCCTCCCGCCAGTGAAAATAATATCCGATAAAGGAGACCTCCTGAAACAGCTCTTCCCGGCCGGTAACCGTCATTCCCCTGAAGTAAAATTTAGTGTGTCCGTAAATGTCCTGCCGCAGTGGGGACACTGCACCCGTATCATCGGTTCCTCCGCGCCGTTCACCGTTTCATACATATTCTGCAGGAAGGAAAAGTCCGCCGTAAACAACCCCTCGATTACCTGCGGCGTTATCTCCTCCACACCCTCCAGTCTTATTACCACCTTTGAAAGCAGCAGTACCGAAAGGTAATCAGGACTGCTTTTCCCTTTTGCATCCCCCATGGCTTCAATCTCGTCCAGCGCCGTAGCCAGACGCATGGTTCCTTCCCGGCAGACGGTTCCCTCCGGCCCCGGATACCCCTTTGGCAGCGTGAAATCATATTCTGTCTGTAAAAGCATTTCCGTTATCCTCACTTATCTCTGGTTACGCCTTCATGGGCCAGCACTAAGGTTTCCACCGCCACCTCGTTGCTGGTGGCGTTAAAATCCGTCGCAGTATACTTGGTGGGCCAGGCGGAAATCACGGTCCACTTTGCAATCTCGGCCTGAGTATCGTCATGGAGGCTGATAACCACCGTCTTGCGGTTGATGGTTCCGCCCTCCACCTCCTTCATCCAGTTATACAGATCCATGGAGGCCGTCAGACCCCACTTCAACGTAATATTTTCATACTTTACCAGGCCGGGCTGTTTTCCCACCGTGTTTACCGTAAAGTTTCCCTCCCGGTATTCAATGGGATCCGAACTGATATCCGGCGCGCTCACCTCTGAAAAGCCGCCCACCGACTGCCCGTCAATCGTCACTTCATAGTTGTACTTTTTAAAAGGATATACCATTGCCATTTGTCATTCCTCCTCACTGTGCGCTTTCCATTTTCTGGGTGATGCGGAAAATGACGAATTCCGCAGGTCTTACCGGAGCCACGCCTATGACGCAGATTAATCTTCCGTTCAAAATGTCATCCTCGGTCATGGTGCTTCTGCCGATGTTGACATAAAAGGCTTCGTCCGCCGTGGAGCCTGCCAGTGCGCCGTTCCTCCACTGTGTCGTCAGAAAGACTCTGATAGTTCCTTCCACTCTGGACCAGAGCGTTTCGTCATTGGGCTCAAACACCGCCCAGTTGGTGTTTGCTTTGATAGATTCCTCCAGAAAGATAAACAGCCTTCTGACATTGACATACTTCCAGTTGCCGTCGCTGGAACAGGTCCGCGCGCCCCACACCCGGATTCCCTGCCCGGGAATGGCCCGGATCAGATTAATCCCCTTGGGATTCAGCTTTCCCTGCTCCGCCTCATTGTACTTGACGGAAAGATCCGTGCAGTTCCGCACCACTTCGTTTGCAGGCGCCTTGTGCACTCCCCTGGCATTATCCGTGCGGGCATAAATGCCCGCCATGGCTCCGGAGGGCGGCATAAATACCTTACGGTTTGCCAGCGGGTCATAGCACTGCAGCCAGGGGTGATACATTGCGGCATAGCCGGAATCCACTTTCTCCTTAACGGCCTGAAGCTCCGACACCTCCTTCTTGTCAAAGGGCATGTCCAGAATGGCAAAGCGGCTGGCAAGTCCCTCACAGTGGCTGACCAGGGCGCTCTGCACTGAATCGTCCGTAATGCCGGGAATCGCCATGATGCTAACATCCGAAAGGGTTTTAAAGGCCATCAGCCCCGTCCTTACGTCCGGCGCCCCATCCGTTCCCTCATAAAGGGAAGCGTCAACGGCGTCCGGCTTTATAACTCCATCGCTTCCGCCCCCAAAGGATACCTCCAGAGAAATGTCTACACTGCTCTTGCCATCCTTTTGCAGCAGCCCCGACAGCATTTCCTCCGCCAGTTGTTTCTCCATATCCGCAGTCCCGGTGACAAGCTGGGATTTCTTCAGCATATGATCTACATAGTTGCTGCGATCCCGGTTAAAGGACACACTTTCATACTGCTCCGCCGCGGTGCTGTCCTCCAGCATCATGTTCCACTCCAACAGATACAGGAATGCTTCCTTCTTCTCATCGGCAGGGAGCGTTACCGCCCATTCCAGGCTGACGCTCTCCTTTTCCGCCTTTTTCACTATGTTAAAAAATGTCTTTTTTTCTTCCTCCGTGTACTGAATACACACAATATCTCCCGGCGCATAGCCTGCGGGCGCCTCTATTTCGTATGTATTTTCCTCCCCTTCAGACTGCTTCTTTATTTTAGTTCTGTTTTTCAGCACAGGGGCCAGCCGGGCCTGAATGTCATTTCCCCAGGCGCCCGGGTTAGCCGCCTTCAGAGTAAGAAGCTCGGTATCTCCTGCCTTCAGAATGCCCTGAGCCGCCACAGCGCCGTCCTTTGTCTCATTACTTCCGTCATTTTCCAGACAGACTCTCATCACATAGCAGGCGGAACCTCCGTTATTAAAAAACTGCTCCACCGCGTAGGGCAGGAACCGCTGTCCCCCATAGACCCGTTCCGACAGATACCCTCCGAAACGCCTCTGATAATCCGCCATGCTGGTAATCAATATCGGCAGCCCCCTTATGGGGCCCTTCTGAGCCATCCCCACAAAGCCTGCGGTGCTGGTGCCCACACCCTCCATCGCCTTGACTCCTGAGTCAAATTCTTCCACATATACACCCGGTGATAAATACTCTGCCATATTTCTCCTTTCCGCCGCCTGAGGCTGAAACATCTTTTGTGTTACGCTTTACAGTAAAACAGTGGGCTGTACAGGTACTGCGGCCTGAATGCTCCCTCCGTAGAGGCAGCTTAACTTTGAATCCATGTTGACAGCCTCCCTGCCGTGTACCTTTACCTTACTGCAGACGGAAGTCCACTCCTGCACGGTACAGGGGATACAGGGCATGGGCGTCAATACTCCGAGGGCTGCCGCGGTGGCGGCTGCAACCATGGGATTTGCCGGGTTGGAGCACATGCCGAAGGGCAGGATATTTAAAAAGGGAATATGATCGGACTTTACCGCCACAGGGAGCATGGCGTTCACCTTTTTGTCCGGCAGTACCATAATGGGCGTGGGTACACTGCCGAATCCGCATTTTAATAAAGTTCCCTGCACTACTACCGGTTTCATTGTGTTTTCCCTCCGTCCCGTATCCTTTCCAGGCCGTAATCCCGTTTCTTTACCCTGCTCACCTTCCGGGTTCTGGCGGACGCCACCGCCACAGGCGCCGCCCGCAGATACACTGCCGGCTGAAGCGGCTGGTTAAAGCTTCCCCACAGGCGGATTTTAAATTCCACACTCTCCCACAGGAAGGAGACGCCCACTGTCTCTCCATCCTCTCTCTGCAGGGAAGGATGATCATGCAGGGTGCGGATGATTTCGTTTAAAATTCCCTGAATCCGCTCTCTCTGCAGGCCGCCGAAGCGGTGCTTCTCGTTGCAGAACAGCATATAGGAAAGCTCTACCGCTTTAGGCGGAAACCGCAGCGTATCCGAGCCGGTATCGGAGGCTGCCGTCACGGCCTGGGAGTAATCCTGTATATCATAGAGATAGACGCCCACCCTGTAATCCTCCTCCTCCCAAGGCGCTGCAAACAGGATGCTGTCCCTGTCCCGCACATAGCCGGGACACAGGCTGTCACGCAGCAGCTCCAGCAGAGATTTCCCTGTCAGGAGGATTTCGTCATCGAGGGCTGCTTCTGCTTTTCCGGCCTTGGAAGCCTGACCGCCGTCCATAATACCGCCACCTCCCTGCTTCGCTTTTTCCTGCGGCCCCGGGACAGCAGCAGCGCTATCTGAAAGGTACCCGCTTCAATTTCCTGCCGCAGGGCCTGCCGCTGTATCTCCCAGCCGCTGTCCCAGCCGTCCGCAAACAGATCGTCCGCCCCGTGGACTGCCGCATGTCTCGTGCTGTTCTTCTCCCAGTACGCGTAGCTTGGCTCTTCGTAAAGCCTTTCCAGCCAGAGAAGTACCTCCTCTCCCGGAAATCCGTGGGAAATCTCCTCCGAAAACAGAGTATCTCCCTTGTGGTAATGCTTCGGCACCGGTATCACCGCCACGCCTCTGTGAATCTGCTCCCGGCAGCTTCCCGGCCTTGCTTCACCGCTTCTCTCCGGCGGCGTTTTCCGGGGCGCTGCCGGAGGAGCCGGATGCCCGGAGCCGCCGAATGAATCCTGACCGCCCGGCAGAGCCTGCCCCTCCTGAACACCCTGCTGCCACTTTCCTGCCGAGGAACCGTCCGCAAAATAATTCCGGGTCTGCAGGCTCTTTATAAGTCCTCTCCACCGGATATCGATAACGCCGCTTTCCTCTGCTTCCCGGCGAATGAGCTCCGTCTCCTCCGACTGTACCACCCGTCTGCGCAGGCCCGGCTCCTCCGTAATCACAGAAACGCTTCCCTGCCGCGCTCCTCCGATTCTGATTCTGGCAAGGGGCACCCAATCCTCTCCGCCGGAGCCGTCCTCCCTTCTTTGCAGCCGCTTCCGCACCGCCTCCTCGTAGACGTAAGCCGTTTCAATGTAGACCTGACAGGCCTCCGCCTCCACCGGCCTCCTGCCCTGCCGGAAAATTTCCAGGCGGCTCAATTCCATGGCCACCGTCTGCTTTCTGTACTCCTCCGTACAGATTTGCCACTCCTGATACAGGCTGCCGGACATGACAGTCTGCTGTTCCTCCATTATCTGAAGGGATCTGCCGGATGAAAGGAAAAACGCTCCCTGCAGCTTTGCGGTACAGCGCCATCCAATACTGACGCTTCTTCCGGTCAATGTCCTGGCCTGTATACAGATCCTGAAAATACTGTCTGCGGGAACCACCTTCGGAATGCGCAGAGACAGCCTTACCTCTCCGTCCTCATACAAAAGCCTCTCCTCCGTAAGGGCAGCCTCCCCTGTCTCCTTCAGCCGTTCCCACTGATCCACGGAGTAAGCCTTCAATGCGTAGCTTTCCGCAATCCGTGCCATCTCTACGGTGTCCTTCTCGGACAGCAGGCTGCGCTCCTGATCCACGAACTTTTCCTCATAACATATGCCGAGGATATATTCATGGTCTGCCGTATCTCCGGAACCTTCTGCTTTTTCCTGCCTGTCTGCTTCTTCCGGCTTTTCCCTTCCTTCCAGCTTTTCCCTTCCTTCCGGCTTTTCCCTTCCTTCCGGCTTTTCCGCAGCCGTCAGCACATCCTCCGACACCATAATAATCCGTCCCCTGTGATCCAGGGCGCTTCCCTCCGTAATGTGCAGCATACTACCTTCTTCCGCCCGAACCTCCAGGCCTTGGATAATGCCCCAGCCATGAAATTTCCGGTTCAGAAATTCCAGCTTTGCGTTCCCATATTCCTGTTCCCGCACAAAGTCACTGGCATGAAGCAGTTTGCCGGGATAATACCGATTTCTGACAAACAAATATCTGTCTCCGTTTTTCTGATTTTCCATGTCATTCCTCACCATTTCCGAAGCTGCCCTTCGGTCTGTTCCGGACTTTCTCTTTTGACTATCAGCTTCTTTCTCACATCCGTGTATCTCTTTACCGGTATCTGCAGCCGCTCCCCGTTGGAAAGCTCCGCATAACAGCGGTTGATTCTCTCCACATGCAGACTGTTTACTATAAAGCTTTTATGTATCCGCACAAAGGTGTCAGGCAGGCGGCTCTCCGCATGCAGCAGCGTGTCTGCCACCTCCACGGTTTCCTTCCCTGTGTGCCAGTATACGCGGTTGTGGCCTGATTCCAGATACAGGATTTCTTCCTCCCCCAGAAAATAAGTGTGTTCCACCACATCTGTCAGCCGAAATACCGCCCCCGGCTCCTCCGATATATGAAGCATGGTCAGCTTCAGCGCTCCTGACCTATACTGCATCAGGGCCGAGTAACGGCACATCGGCATAACCCTCCTCCCGCCTTCCGTAATACATTCCAGACGGTAACTGCCCGTAACAGCCACAGCAGCCGGCTCATTAAGGCAGATTCTGAAGGTTCGGTGCAGAATACGACAGATGCGCTTTCTCCGGAATTTCGGTGCAATACATACCATATCATCCGTATAATATTTTGCCTCTTTAAAGCTGTCTCCCCTGTAAAAAAGGCCTATCATGTATCTGATAACCGCACATGCATATCTTTCGTTCACACCCTGTCCCCCTGCCGCATTTGATACCAGGGGTAAAATGCTCCGACACCCGCACAGTATTTTTGTTTATCATAATAATATGGTCTTGCCCTATGCAACCGTATTGGACGAAAAGCTAATAAAAAAGTCGAAAAAACCAAAAAACGAAAAAACTCCGGAGACTCTCCGGAGTTAAAATAGTGCATACCTTTATACGGTTATCTTACATATGATTCATTTTCTCTTCAAATTCTGAGATACTTCCTGCCCTGGCCGCCGCCTTCAGCCACCTTCCCAGTATTTGCATATCTGTTTCCCTCCGAATGCGCTCTCTCAGCACATCGGATATCTCCCCCAAATCACTCAACAGCAGCACAACTGCTTCAGCTTTTCCTTCAGCTTTTCCTTCAGCTTTTCCCTCAGCTTTTCCCAAATCTTTGATGTATTCGTCCTCTCCATAACGGTCCCTGACTGCCTTTAGATGCGCCTCATACATATACCGCAGCGTTTTTCCCAGACTCATTTTCTTTATTACCTCTGCCGCTTCCGCCAAGCCTCTATTCCCTGCCGCCAGCATATCCAGTTCCTCCATACTTTCCGCATTGAACAGTTGAATCCAGTCGTCCATTCTGTCACCATGCAGCTTCTTCCCCAACTCAATGATATGTATCTCCCACAGCGCTGTCAGTTCCTTTCCCTTCACATTCCGCAGCCTGTAAACAGAATGATACTCTTCTCCCTCCAACAGCGGGAAATCCAGAATACCGATACTGATGCACCTCTTAAGCCTGCCGTAATCCTGACCCGCCCGCAGATCTTCCTCATACATTTTTGCCAGATAAAAAAGCTCTCTCTTCAACCAATGCTTCTGCATCCTGACCTGCAGTTCTACATTCACCTTTACGCCGTCATTCAGTTCCATTGCTATGTCCAGAATTCCCAGCTTCTGGCTGCGGTACCTCTTCCACAGATGAGGGGTCACAATTCGCGCCGTTTTTATGCTTTCCAAAGGGAGATTTAAAACATCACTTAAAAATTGCTTTCTGACATTCTCATGGGCAAAGACCTCACGAAACACGTCATCGTACTTCATGGAAATAAGTTCTGTCTGCTTAAATTTCATTTTCCTCCTGTTTCTGCAAGAGGAAAATACCCCGTCCATCCGACCATATTCTTTCGGAAAGCCTCCTGCCTTTAATTTACCGTGATTGAATTAAAAGCATAGACTTTCCGAAAATACAGAATACCTGATTTGACTTCCTTTACATTTAGAATTGTTATGCTTTACTTATGATAATATCATATTTGAAGCATTTGTCAAGTAAAAAAAGTATCATTCTCCGTTTATTCTCTGCTGACCTGGTACAGCGAATAGAAATACTCTTTTTTCTCCATCAGCTCCCCAAAGGTTCCCTGCTCCTCCACACGTCCGTTCCGCATCACAATAATGCCGTCAAACCTCTTCAGCACTTTCTCATCCAGCCTGTGGGTCACTACCAGCCTTGTCAACCCGCTGACGTCCAGAATCGCGCCGGTGACACTGTCCGCCGTCTCCGCGTCCAGGGAAGAAGTGGCTTCATCTACCAATAACACCTGTGATTCTTTTAACAGACTCCGTGCAATGGAGATACGCTGCTTTTCACCGCCCGACAGATGAGCGCCGCCCTCGCCGCAGCCATAGTCCCAGCCCTTTTCAGCCACCAGTCCTTTCAGCCCCGCCCTGGATGCCGCCGACTCCACAGCGTCACCCGGGAATTCCTTAAACAGGCAGATATTCTGTTTTACGGTATCGTCAAAGATAAAAACATTCTGCTGAATCACGGAAACCACGTCGAAAATGCTGTCCGTCTTCACCTCCCGTAAATCCTTACCCGCCATAGTAACCCTGCCCTCATAGCTGTCATAGCTGCCCATAATCAGGTTCAGCAGGGTAGACTTTCCGGAGCCGGAACCGCCCACGACAGCATAGCTCTTACCCGCCTCGAACTCCAGGTTTACACCTTTCAGCACTTCCTTTCCCTCTTCATAGGAGAAGTGTACATTCTCAAACCGAATGCCTTCTCCCACGCCGCTTACAATCTCTGTCTTCCTGTCCTCCTCTTTCTCCGTCAGCCCGGCAAGCTTTTCGATGAGTCCTGCCGCCGCCTTTCTGTCGGCCAGATACACAGGAAGCGCTCCGATAGGCCCCAGTATGTAGTTCATCATCTGCACAAAAGCTACCACCACGCCCGCTGTAATCAGTCCCCTGATAGAAAGGTACGCTCCCAGAAGAAATACCCCAAACTGCACCATGACCCCCGTAATTCCGGAGATAAGGTTTATTACCTCTATCGTCTTCTGCCGCCTGCACTTGACCTGTTCCACATGCTCATTTCTGTCCCCATAAAGCTTTCCCGCCTCTCCCTGGGCCTGAAAGCTTCTGATAACGCCAAAACCGCTGAGCAAATCCTTCACCATAGCCACAAAGCCCGCATTATAATCGCTGATTTGCTTCTCCAGCGCGGTAACCTTATTTCCGAAAATGACAGACACAATGATCGGCAGAATACAGAGGCCAATCACCGTCAGCGTCAGAATCCAGCTGTAATAAAACATCAGCGCCAGGGACAGTACCGCCGTCAGCAGGGCTTCCAGAATGTCAAATTCCGCCATCAGATACTTGGACTCAATAGAAGTCACATCATTTGTCAGTGCCGATATAAAATCACTGCTGTTATTCCTGCTGAGCGCGCCGATACTCTTCGCCGTGATATCCTGAAACGCCTGATTTCGATATCCTGTCACGGCCTTTTTCATAAAATTGTATTTGCGCATCCGCAGCATACGGACGATTCCGCATTGAAACACCAACAGCAGCAGAATCATTATAACGCAATGTTTAAGTCCCTCCAAGCTGCCGCTGCCTGCAAGGTCCATAAGCTCTTTCAGAACCTCCGCCGTCAGTACGGAAGTGATACTGTCTCCTATAACGCTTATAATTGTTAAAGCGTAATTTAACTTGTTTTTCTTATAAAAATTTTGTTTGTATCTTTTAACATTTTTCATGCTTATACACCAGCCTCCCACTCAAATACTTTGGATTATCCACATACCGAAGCTCACATCTCCCGACACATACAGGATATTCTCTTCCTGCGCTTTATCCTCCACAGAAGCCTCTCGTTCCATGGATGTCCCCGCCTCCGTGGAAGTCCCCGCCTCCATGGCATCGCTCCTGCTGCCGGATTCTGCGCTGCAAAATGTCTGCTCCATATGGTCGCTTATAACCATCCAGTCTTTGGGAACGTACAGCGCAACCTTGCCGAAGGCGGAATCTATATACACACGGGCCGTATGATTCTTCAGCACCGCATCCGTGAAGTAGATCTCCATAGTGCCAAAGGCATTGTCCACGTTCACCTGGGATATTTCGCCCACCACATACTTAACCGCGCTGCCAAAGGCATTCTCGAAATAAGCGACTCCCTCCGAGACAGTATCACCTACCCTGTGTTCCCCGCCGGCAATCAGTTTATAACTTTTTCCCCTGCCAAACTTAGGAAACAAAATATTTAAACCGATAGTTCCCATCAATGCCGCTCCCAGCACCGGCCAGGGCGTAATCGCCTCCAGCTGCAGGAGTTCATCATTGACAATCACCAGAAATGCCAGTGAAAACAATATACCTCCAAATCTTCTCCTGACCAGACTGTGAATCAGAATCGCCAGCAGCCCGATGGTGTAAAAAATGGACCAGAACCCGATGCCTTCAAAAAATCCCAGCTTACTCGCCAGAAAGGCCACTGCCCCCAGCAGAAACAGGACGCCCCAGAATATTTTTCCGCCCTTGTTTACTGTCACACTGAAATTGCCTTTAATGTCTTTTCTCTTCATTGCCTTTCCCTCCTGTTACTCTTCTATTACTTTCCTATCACTTTTCTATTTCCCAAGTTTCCGTACATTCAGCCGTTCCAGCAAAAGTTTATAATAGCTTCTGGATACCATAGCCTTCTTCGGGCTCCCTTTAAATTGCACCATGCTGGACGCCGTCAGATTCCTGGTAATGGAATAGATATAATCCAGATTGGCAATGGCGGACTTTGAGATTCTCATAAAGCTTCCCGGCAGCATCTCCTCCAGTTCATAAAGCTTATAACTGCAGGAAAAAATCTTATCCGCCGTATGAGCCCGCAAATCCCGCCCTTCTGTCTCAAAGAAGTAAATGTCCTCCATTGGTATGAAGAAATCCGTCCCTCCCGCAGCCAGGAGCAGGCACCGCTTACCGTTATTTTGTTTTGACAGGTGATTCTGAAGGCTGATAACAGAGTCATCCAGCTTCCCGCAGCGGATAACCACCTCTTCCTCCTCCAGCCCTTCCACAATTTCTATTTTGACCTTCATACAAGTCCCCCTGTATTTCCTGCTGCCATGGCTTATGTCTCAGGTGCTTACAATTACAGAATACAGAGAAATCAAAAACTTGTAAACAGCCTTTGCTCAAGAGGTAATTATTTGCAGCTGACAGGTAAAAATAAACGTTCCATAAAGTTATCATTTGTCCCACAAGCGGCGGCTTGTCAAAGGTTTTAATACAAAACCATTCTGCCGAAAAATTCTCAGTAGAATGGTCCTGCTCTTGCCTTTGCTATTTTATAACTTTTCCGCCTGCCGGATTTCCGGATTAATCGTCAACCTCCTTTTCAAAACTCAGCACGGTTCCGGTGACGCCGTCAATGGTATAATCATACTCCATGCCGCCGGACTTGAACTCCACCTCGTATTCCAGGCGACCGTCGTCCCAGTCCTGTTCCACCTTCATGCCTACAACCTGTGTCTCGGATAATCCGGCATGGGTCAGTGCCGCCGATTTAGCTGCTTCCCTGCCTATGTCCTGCGTTCCCTGGCTTTGGTCCTGATTTTGGCCGGAGAGATTTGAAGGCGAATTTTGCGAGTCTCCGCCGGGCGCCTGCACTGCCGGAGCCTGTACCTCCCCGCCGGGTGTCTGTGCCTCCGGAGTCTGAATCTGTCCGTCAACGGTCTGGCCTCCCCCATTGGATGCCCGAAACATCTGCTGTTCCCGTGGATCGGATGCCTGGGGTGTAAAAATTTTAACCAGCAGCACCACCACTACGATAATCAGCGCCACACAGAGGACTGACAGCCCACAGATTATTTTTTTACTCTGCTTCATTTTGACCCACACTCCTTTCGCTCACTTATAACTCACACCTGATTGCTTCCGGCTGATTCCTTCTGCCCGCCTTCTTCCGCTTTCCGATAAGCAATTATTTCACAGTCGCTCTCTTTGCTGCGTCCCACCATACACTGATATACCCGGTCCCGCAGTTCCTGCTGCCGATCCTTGGGCTTCAAGTCCTTGTCTGGATAAAAGGGGCCGTCAATGTAGGTGACAATATTCACCTTGCCCGGCCTGTTCCGCCGTCTGCGATAGGTATTTGTCAGCGCATAAACGGGACAGTCCAGCTTTACGGGATACTGAAAGGAAACCGCCTTAAAGGGCCGGATTCCCGTGTAATAGGGCCAGATGTGGGCCTCCGGATAAATGGTGACGGAGTACCTCCTCCAAATCTTATCCTCTACGGCCTTCACAAAATTCTTCATACCGCCCAAATCACAGGGAATGGGGATCGCCCCCAGCATCTCCACCAGCACCCGCAGTCCCGGCATGGACACATTCTCCGGATTCACAATAAAGAAGTTGCGGTGAGGGTAATTTGCCACGCTGGGAATAAATGTGTCCGCAAAAGGCTGCGTGTGGTTGCCATATATAAAATATCCCCTGTTATTGCATTCCTTCAGTTTTTCTTTTCCTACATATTTTAAATGAAATTTTAACTTTTGATACAGGAATTTAATGGGCATACTCAGCACATTCTGCACCGCCAGAGAGCAGAAGTTCCACAGCTTCCCGTGAAAATATCGAAAATCCTTATCAATCACTCTCGGCACAATCTGTGCCTCGGAAAATTCCTCATTCAGTTCATCCCTGTAATAAATAACCCTACTCGGTTGTGTATTCCACCGGTTTTCCGTAGAATTCTTCATAAATCCGACTCCAGACCCTGTAATTTTCCTGGCGCATGGCGCTGACCTGCTCCCGCTCAGTCAGTCCGCTCTTGGGGTAGATTGGTTTTTCAATGAATACGGTATATTCCTGAATGGGGAAACCGTCCGGCCCGTACACGCTGCTGTCCTCCATGGTAATGAAAATCGGCAGCACCGGAACATTATTTTTCACGGCAAACTTGAACGCGCCGTTCTTCAGCGGCTTGGGCTTCCGATAATTCCACCACAGGCTCTGCTCCGGATAAATCAGGATAAAATCTCCCCTCTGCAGGATTTGATCCACCGCCCTTAAAAAATTATACATGGTCTTCTTATTCTGGCTTAAAGGCAGGGTATTGCAGTTGCGGAACAAAAAGCCGTAAAAGCCCGGATAATTGGTATAGTTTCCCTCCCGTATCACCTTGAAAAGCTGTCTTTTCCCCTGATGCTCCGATATGCGGAACAGATGCTCCACCGTGAAGCAGTCAAAGGGATTGAAGTGATTGCAGGTAATAATAGTACCTGTATTAAGGCCGTTGAGATATTCCATCCCTTTAATATCTTTAAGAATCAGTTTGCCATCCTTCAGCAGCCCGTCCAGAAATTTCCCCGCCAGCGCATAGGAAAGCTTCACCTTTGCCTTACTGAGAGGCTTTACCCTCAGATAGTCAATCTGATCCGGCTCCAACGGCAGAGTGGGCGGGTCTTCCTCCGCATCCACGTCAAATCTTCCTTCCCGCTCCAACTGCTCTATCCTGGCAAGAACCGCCAGTCTGTCCGATGCCTTCTCCGGCATGGCCTTTTCCGCCATGACTTTCTCCGATAAAGCCTTCTCCGTTACGGCTTCTTTCGTCACAGCCCCTTCAGGCGTTCCCGTTACATCCGCTTTCTCTTTATTTTCTGCAGCAGCTTCTTTTCTTCTCACGCTGTTCTCCCTCATCTTTCCGCTTGATTCTCCCATGCAAAAGGTGTCCTTCAGACACATAAGCATAAAGTCATGTACCATGACTTGGCGAATACCGCAGGGTCACTTTCTGTATTTCCGGTCGTCGCCCACACAGTCGGATTCTCTCCTTGCAAGCCTGATAAGCCTCTCATGTGCTTTAGCATCCCTCAGGCGATCCGCCTCCGTATAACTCTCTTTAATACGCTGGATCTCGTCAAAATACTCTGTCTCCTGGGCATACATCCAGAAGAATTCCTTATACAGAATGTCTTCAAAGTGCCAAGGCTTAAAAGCCAGATTATAATGTATCAGCTTTACATTTTCCGTCTTAATCTTAGGGTCTTCCATAGGCATCCTGTCCCAGACTCTGTCAAGCAGCTTCACCCGCCCCTTGCACAATCTGTTCAGATAGTCCTGATCCTGAGCCACCAGAAAGGTAATCCGGTCAAGAGAATAAATGAATTTCTCCTGAAATTTAAACTTCCTCATCTGATCCAGATTCATCAACAGAACCCCTGCGTTAAAGTAATTTTTGTAGCTTGCTACTCCCACCACCTTTTCCACATAGGTCTGGAACACCTCGTTAAACTGAATCACATCATCCGGCGCCGCCGCTACCAGATTGTCCCCCATATCGGTGTTATACAGGTTTGCAATATCGTCCAAAATCACAATGTCGCTGTCAAGGTACAGCACCTTGTCATACTGGGGATACAGATTGGGCAGGAACAGCCTGAAATAGGTGGTCTTGGAATAATAATCCCTGGTATAGAGCTTATCCTTTACCTTCTGAATATAGTAATTTAAATCCACAAACTCAATGTCTACATTTTCACGCTCATACTTTGCGATTTTCTTCTTATTTGTCCCGCTGATATCTGTATTCAATACCTTTATCAGGTATGTATTCTCCGAAGAAGAATTATCAATCAGAGACTGGATTGCCACTGCCAGAAAAGGGCAGTACCCGTCGTCCACCGCAAAAAAAACAGGAATTTTCATTTTCGGCCTCCATTCATTTATTTTCAAACTCTGCCTTCAGAGCAAGATATTCCTCCAAATCAGCGTCAAAGGCATGACAGTGCAGATATTTGTGAATTTCCTCCACCTGCCACTGCTTATAATTTTCCGTATGAGGATACGGCCGGAACATCAGCCTCTTGCAGAAATGGCACACCACCGTGTCCTTTTTGTTAAATTTGGACTGCTCGTTGTAAATTCTGGGAAGCAGCTTCTTTCTGGTGGTTGACTTGAAGATAGCGGACTGATCCGCAAACAGGAGCTTCTTTGTCCGAATCAGCTCCCGGGCCTTTATCAGCAGCCCTGTCTCCCTTATCTTTGCCATATTTAAAAGCAGCATTCCCGCATTAAAATAATCAGGCCGAATCAACCAGCAGCCATACTTCTCTTTCACTGCCGCATACTCATACTCCGTCACGTCTATATCCCACAGCTGCTTAATATCGTTTGCAATCATAATGTCAATGTCCAGATACAACAGCTTATCCGGGATTTCCGGAATCAGATCCGCCAAAAGGCGCAGCAGGGTATAGGGCGTACAATACGCCGTCTCATTGACGCACTCATGAAACTCCTGCTCATATAACTCCGTCACATCCAGCTTTTCCACCAGGCTGCCCGGGCTTTTTTTCTGAATCACACGGTTCAAAAAGGCAATCTGTTCGTCTGTGATCGCGGTGAAATCCTGACGCACCCTGGTCAGCTCCATAGTCATGACAAACACATGTATGGTTTCCCGGGTTCTGTTCGTCATGGAAATCAGCTGTGTCAGAGCCCCGTCAAAAACCTTCTCGTTCCCGCACAACAAAATATTAACCATAACAACTGTTACTCCATAATACTGTATGACATCCATTCATAAAGAAGCCTCGTTCCCTCTGTGGTCTCCGGAGGCAGAAGCGCCCTGGCTACCAGCTTCAGTTCATCCGATTCCATATCCGTCCGCTTCAGGTGGGCATAATCTCCGTCAATGTCCGCCACAATATATTCAAACCGTTTCATTCATCTGCCCCTCCGTAACCTTTATCAGAAGGATTATACCATATTTCCGGAGTGAAAAAAACACATTATTTCGTCCCACTTGCACCATATTACATGGTTTTCGAAACTATGTCAAGGGGTTTATCACACTTTCCACAGGGTCACAGATCAGACTTTGCATGTTACAGGCGGCAGACGACTGTCCCGTGAAAAACAACAAGGGCTGCGGGAAATAAGGTCCTCCGCCTCATTCCCTCACAGCCCCCTTATCCAGTCCTGTATGAATGACTGTTACATCATTCCGCCCATGCCGCCCCCTGCAGGCATTGCGGGTGTTTCTTCCTTAATGTTTGCCACGACGCTCTCGGTGGTCAGCAGAGTGCTTGCCACACTGGTAGCATTCTGCAGTGCGCTTCTGGTTACCTTTGCAGGATCCAGTATACCTGCCTTCACCATGTCAACATATTCTTCCTTCAGAACGTCGAAGCCCATGCCGTCCTGAGACTCTCTCACCTTGTTAATGATAACGCTGCCTTCCAGTCCTGCGTTTGCGGCAATGTGGAACAACGGAGCCTCCAGAGCCTTCAGCACCAGCTGGGCGCCGGTCTTCTCGTCGCCGTCCAGGCTCTCAGCCAGCTTTGCAACCTCCTTGGAAGCGTGAATATAAGCAGCGCCGCCGCCGCAGATGATACCCTCTTCCACAGCCGCTCTGGTGGCCGCCAACGCATCCTCCATGCGGAGCTTTGCCTCCTTCATCTCGGTCTCGGTAGCCGCGCCTACACGGATGACAGCAACACCGCCTGCCAGCTTTGCCAGCCTCTCCTGCAGCTTCTCTCTGTCGAAATCAGAGGTGGTCTCCTCAATCTGCTTCTTAATCTGGGCAATTCTTGCCTGGATCTCACTCTTGTCGCCCTCGCCGTCAACGATGACAGTGTTCTCCTTCTGCACCTTTACGCTCTTGGCGTGTCCCAGCATATCCATGGTGGTATCCTTCAGCTCATAACCCAAATCAGAGCTGATTACGGTACCGCCGGTGAGGATTGCGATATCCTGCAGCATATCCTTTCTTCTGTCGCCGTAGCCGGGCGCCTTTACAGCCACCACATTAAAGGTACCCCGCAGCTTATTGACAATCAGCGTTGTCAGGGCTTCGCCTTCAACATCCTCTGCAATAATCAGCAGCTTGGCGCCGGACTGTACCACCTGCTCCAACAGAGGCAGAATCTCCTGAATATTGGAAATCTTCTTGTCGGTAATCAGGATGTGGGGATTGTCCAAGGTTGCCTCCATCTTATCCATATCCGTAGCCATATATGCGGAAATATATCCTCTGTCAAACTGCATGCCCTCTACCAGGTCAAGCTCTGTCTGCATGGTCTTGGATTCCTCAATGGTAATGACGCCGTCGCCGCTCACCTTCTCCATTGCGTCTGCAACCAGCTGACCCACACCTTCGTCTCCGGCGGAGATAGCTGCCACACGGGCAATGTGCTCCTTGCCGTTTACCTTCTGGCTCATACCGGAAATTGCCTCAACAGCGCAGTCGGTAGCCTTCTTCATACCTTTTCTCAGGATAATGGGGTTCGCGCCTGCTGCCAGGTTCTTCATTCCCGCATTTACCATTGCCTGCGCCAGAACGGTAGCAGTAGTGGTTCCGTCTCCGGCTACGTCGTTTGTCTTGGTAGCCACTTCCTTCACCAGCTGTGCGCCCATATTCTCAAATGCATCCTCAAGCTCAATCTCCTTGGCAATGGTTACACCGTCGTTGGTAATCAGCGGTGCGCCGAAGGATTTATCCAGAACAACGTTTCTTCCCTTGGGTCCCAGAGTCACTCTGACAGTGTCTGCCAGCTGATTGACACCGTTTTCTAATGCTGCACGGGCTTCCGCACCGTATTTAATCTCTTTTGCCATGATAATTTGCCTCCATTTTCTTTATTATATCCGTCAAAATCAGACCATATTGTTTGAATCCTATTTCTTAAGCTATTTAGCTGCCTATGATAGCCAGAATGTCGCTCTGCTTTACAATGATATACTCATCCTCATCCAGCTTTACTTCTGTCCCGGAATATTTGGAGTAGATGACCTGGTCGCCTGCCTTGACCTCCATCTTAATCTCCTTGCCGTCCACCACGCCGCCGGGGCCTACTGCCACAACCTCAGCCTGCTGGGGCTTCTCCTTATTCTGTCCGGGAAGAACAATGCCGGACTTGGTAGTCTCTTCCGCAATCAGCTGCTTTAATACGACTCTGTCACCTAACGGTACTAATTTCATAGTAATGCCTCCTTGTGTCATATATAGTTTATTCTGTTAGCACTCATTTCATTCGAGTGCTAATCATCAAAACATATATTAGTTTTATATGCAGAGTTTTTCAAGCATATTCTCGAATGTTTAAAGTTTTTTTCCTCCGTATTTCTCTCATTTCCTTTTATTTCCTCTCTTTTTCTCATCTATCGCCTGTAAAAAGATTTTATATTTTGTTTATAAAACAATCAAAAACCCCGGAAGCATCTGCCCCCGGGGATCTCACAGTATCGTCAGTTTGTATAGTTGTTGAAGCTGCCGTAGCCGCCGGCAGAACTGATCTTAATCATCTGGCTCTCTTCCTTTTTCTCCTTCACCTTGGATATGATCGTAGGAACCGCTCCCAACAGCAGGAATATATACAACAGAACCAGGTTCCCCACATAGGCTGACATCTTTATCATCTCTATTTCCAGGCAGAAAGGTACCAGTCTGTAACACTCAAACAGGTTATAGCCCACATCCGCGCCGCCGCCTTCTCTCAGCAGACTGATAGCCCAGTCCAGCCTGTCTCCCAGGTAAGTCATAAACAGCATGATGACAATGCTGATAACAATTCCCTTCTTTGTCAGCTTGCCGCCCAACAGCTCATATCCCTTCAATACTCCCACTGCCATGACCGCGCCGGACAGTGCCGCCACATAGCCAAGCTGGCCCAGCACTACGATACAGAGCACTCCCACCAGGGAGCCAAGCAGCGCGCCAACAATACCTCCAACTATATTTTCCCTCTTCTGCGCCTTCTGCGAGGATGCCAGGGCAAGCTTTCCCCGCATATCCGCCTCACAGTCCGGGCAGAGATGAAAATAACTGCCCCCGGACATATACGCGGACACCTCCTCCGGTCTGCCGCAGACACTGCAGCAGGGCTGACATCCCCTGCCCTGCAGGAAAGATACCAAATTGCCCAATGCATCCATCAGATTGTCTCTCAGGTTATCCCGAAGCTTCTTCTGGTTCACCTGGCCTGCCAGGGGAACAATCACCGTATTTCCGTCCTGCTTTCCCATGCCCAGGGTCTTTACGTTTTTGCTCAGCTCCTTGAACTCGTCCTTTGTGATAGGCTGCCCGTCAGGCGTCTTCACCGCGGTATGTATGGACAGCATATAAGGCGCGTTGCTGCTGTCCGCCGCATAGAGAATCAAATCAAACCCGTCTCTCTGCCCGTGGATCGTATTGCTTCTTTCATCATAACGCATCCCCAGCGAGGAAGCCAGTTGGGAATAATAGTCTGTAAGCTTACTCATTTTTCTCCTCCTGTGTTAAAAAAATCAGCATTTGATTTCCAGATACCCCAGCAGCTTGGACATATCGTACTCCTCCAGCACGCCCAGGTTGGAATCATAGAATTTTCCGTCATAGTGTACCAGATAATGACAGAACCGCCCCATCTTTTCCATCATGATACAGCACTTGGGCAGAACGGCGTCCCGGCCCTCCGTGTATACAATAATGTCGTTATGATCTATGCCGTAATAGTTCAGCGCGGAAATCACCCGGCCCATGGTAGCCTGCCACTCCCGGCAGTCCATTACGCTGATAACCTCGGCGATGGTAACACCCGCCAGCATGGCAACGCAGGCCTGGCCGCAGAGTCCGTCCTCCGGCTGGATAATCACGTTCACGCCGTCAATCTTACGGACAGGCTTGTCAAAGCTGTAAGGACTGTTCTGATCCATGCGGATCAACGAACCGTTTACATGCAGCAGAATCTTGTGAGCCACCCCCAGCTCCACACTGACTGCATCTTCATCCTCAATGTGTATCTCATAACTTCCCTTCTCTATAGGAAGCAATTCGCAGTCTATGATCTTATTATCCAGAACCACCTCTGCCTGAATCACATCCCGCTGCTTGCAGACCTCCCAGATATTGAAAGGAATGGGGATCATATAGCCCTTTTCATTCTTCGCAATCTTGGATTCAAAAAAATACCTCATAAAGTTTTACCTCCGTTTCATGGAAATTGTATCAGGAAAACTGCGGTTTGTAAACAGTTTTCAAGCCTTTTTTCTCGCCTGGGAAGGCGATATTCCATATCTCTTTTTAAACAGCTTGCTGAAATGATAGGCGTCGTCATACCCCACGGAAGCCGCCACCTCCTGGATGCTCCCGGGCCAGCCGCTTGCCAGCCGCTCCCTGGCCTTCTCCAGACGAATGTTAATCAGATGCCTGATAGGAGTATCTCCCGTTTCACTCTTAAATATCTTTGATATATAGAAGGGACTCAGATACATACTCTCCGCAATCTGCTCCAGGGAAATCTTTTCATTATAATGATCCTCAAAATAATTCACGATTCTGTCCACAATATATTTCCGGTTCACAGACTCCAGCGTATTGCCTCCCGGCTGCTCCGCAGGCTTGCACTCCTCCCTGATTATCAGCAGTATCATCTGTATCAGGTACGCCTTCAGCATAAAATAGCGCCCCTGCCTGCAGACCGCCTTTTCCGCCTCCATGGCGGAATAAATCTTAAACAGACGCTGCCACAGTTCGCCTTTTGTATGCAGCACATGCCCGCCATCCGGCACAGGCAGTGAATTTCCGGGGCAGCCGGATATCTGAAAATCTGCGGCGCCCGCAAAAAACTCCGTGGCGGGAGTTTCCGCTTCGGGACAGGCCAGCGCCTGATGCTTCACACCGGGATTAATAATAAGTACATCTCCCTCTTTCACGGAAATAACGCCATCCTCAAAACGATACCGCCCTTCTCCCGAAAGAATAAGCGCCAGTTCCAGATGCTTGTGGCTGTGGTAGGACGCCTCGTCCCGATTCCGATCCCTGGTTCCCTTCCATGTATACAGAAATGTGGGATTCAGATCTTCGATTAAAGCACATGCGTTATTCTTACATTCTTCCACAGCAAACCACTCCTTTGCTACGAAATTCCCAGAATCATAGTTGCAAACCTGAAGTAAACCAGCAGAGACAGCGCGTCAACAATTGTAGTAATAAAAGGACTGGCCATCACCGCCGGGTCAAAGCCCAGCTTTTTCGCCCCGATAGGCAGCAGACAGCCTACCAGCATAGCCATCAGCACCGCCGCCACCAGGGTCAGGCAGACCGTCAGGGCCACCAATACCCCCACCCGGTCAAACAGCATCAGCTTGACAAAGTTAGCCGCCGCCAGAGAAAAACCGCAGAGTATGGCCACCCGAATCTCCTTCCACACTACCCCGGGCACATCCCGGTATTCGATTTCTCCAAGAGACAGTCCGCGGATAACCGTCACACTGGCCTGTCCGCCCGCATTTCCTCCCGTATCCATAAGCATGGGAATAAACGCTATCAGCGCAGCGTAAACACTCAGGGCTTCCTCAAAGGAGCTGATAATGGCTCCCGTAAAAGCCGCCGAAATCATCAGCAAAAGCAGCCAGGGAATCCTTTTTTTGTAGGTTTCCCATACCGTAGTCCGCATATAGGGCTTGTCGCTGGGCAGGATAGCCGCCATCTTTTCCATGTCCTCCGTGGCCTCTTCTTCCAGAATATCCACAATATCATCCACGGTAATGATGCCTACCATTCTGTTTTCATTGTCAACCACGGGCATAGCCGTAAAGTCATATTTTTTAAACTGAGCCGCCACCTGCTCCTGATCCATGTGAGTGGTAATGGAAATGACGTTCTCGTGCATAAAATCACCGATAATCTCATCCCCGCCGCTCAGCAGCAGATAGCGCAGCGCAACCGTCCCTACCAGTCTCCTCCGTGCGTCCAGCACATAGCAGATGTTTATGGTCTCGCTGTCCAGTCCCACCTTTCGTATATGTTCAATGGCCTGATTTACCGTCAGGTTCTCCTTCAGCGACACATACTCCACCGTCATAATGCTTCCGGCGGAGTCCTCAGGATAGCCCAGCAGCTGGTTGATGGCCTGCCGTGTGTCCGGCTTTGCCTTCGCCAGCAGCTTGTCCACCACATTGGCGGGCATCTCCTCCAGCAGATCCACGGCGTCGTCCGCCATCAGATTATCGATAACATTCGCCGCCTCCGTATCGGAAAGGGAATTGATAATCGCCTGCTGGTTCTCAACCTCCAGGTAGGAAAATACATCCGCCGCCAGATCCTTCGGGAGTATCCGATACACCTTCAAAAGGCTTTCTTCCTCCAGCTCCTCCATGAGAACGGCAATATCCGCGTCGTTTAACTCGGACAAAAACTGACGGATTCCGGTGTACTGCTTATTCTCAAGCAGTTCCCGCAGTTCCTCCAAATCGTTTCTTTCTTCCATGGCATTTCTCCTTATGGGATTTTTTTACAAAAATAGAACTTCGACCCGGAAGCGGGCTGTCTGAACTGACTGTCTGACTCTTCATAAAAAAACCACCACCTTTCAAAATGCCGTCATCTCTGGTAATTATATGCTTTCTGACTGCTCCTTGTCAACGAAATAGAGCTCTTTTATCTTTTCAAATTTTACCTTCCCGCCGGTTGCTTCCGCCATCTGGGCCTGCAGCTTCTCCAGCTTTGTCTCCGGGACTCTCAGCCGCAGCGCTGCCCTTTCGGTGTACTCGCTGGAGATCGGCTCTATTCCTTCGTTTTTCAGCAGATACAAAAGCTTTCCCACACCATTGTAATCAGTGGTTACTTCCAGCTCCGCTCCAAAACACATCCGTCCGAAGGCGCAGTGGTTCAGACCCTCCTTTACCGCGCGGGTATACGCCCGGACAAGTCCCCCCGTGCCCAAAAGCACACCGCCGAAATATCTGGTTACCACCACTGCCGCATTACGGACGCCCTCCCCCAGCAGCACCTCCAGCATGGGCCGTCCCGCCGTCCCGGACGGCTCCCCGTCATCGCTGCACCGGGTCAATTCCCCTCCGGCTCCCACGCAGAAGGCATAACAGTTATGTCTGGCGTCCCAGTATTTCTTCCTCATTTCTTCTATAAACCCCACAGCCTCCGCCTCGCTTTCGCACTTTCTCACCGTGGCGATAAACCGGGATTTTTTCTCCTCATATTCCCCCTGGCCGCCCTCCAGCAGAACCCGGCAGGAAGCCTCTCTTTCACCATTCATAACACGCGTTATCCTGTCATCTTCCAATCTATGTACATCCATATAAGTCCATGTAAATCTATATAGAGTTTAGCATATTTTAATAAAAATGTGAAACAATAATCTTTATTTACATATCTTTATTTGTTATAATAGTGTGGGTTACGGTTTTAAACCCGGAAAGGTGTGACAGTATGAACTACGGTAAAAAAGGCATCCGCGCCCAGCAAAGGACGCTGAATTCCAAAACGGTAAAAATAGAAAGAAAAATCCTGTTGGGAATACTTAAGCTTTCCCTGCTTGCCTTTATCGGCTTTGGTATCTGCGGCGCAGCCGCAGGCATCGGTATATTCATGGGAATACGCTCCTCCACTCCCGTCATCCGTCTGGACTCCGTGATTGCCTCCGGCGAGGCCACTATCGTCTACGACTGCGCGGGAAACGAAATTGATCAGTATGTGAGCTCCAACTCCAATCGTCTCCGTATTGAATCCATGGATCAGCTTCCCGATTATCTGGGCAAGGCCTTTGTAGCAATCGAGGACGAACGTTTTTACCAGCACAACGGCATTGACTATAAGAGTATGATTCGTGCAGGCTACCAGTTCTTAAAGACCCGGGGCGACGAAACCCAGGGCGCCAGCACCATCACACAGCAGCTGCTGAAGAACACGGTCTTTACCACCTGGACCTCCGAAGGCAAAAACATGATCAAAAAGATTAAGCGTAAGCTTCAGGAACAGTATCTGGCAATAGAGCTTACCAAGGTCTATGACAAGGACTCGGTTCTGCTGGAGTATATGAACGCCATCAATCTGGGGCAGAATACTCTGGGCGTGGAGGCCGCTTCCAGACGTTATTTCGGAAAGTCCGCCAGCGATCTCACCGTCTCTGAGGCGGCAGTTATCGCCTGCATCACCCAGAATCCTTCCGGCTATAATCCCATCAGCCATCCCGAGGCAAACGCAAAGCGCCGTGAAAGATGTCTGACTAAAATGCTGGAGCTGGACTTTATCACCCGGGAACAGTATGAGGAAGCCATAGCCGACACGGAGGCAGTCTATGCCCGAATCGGCAACTACAATATAGATTACCAGGAGAACACCAACACCACCTCCGGCTCCTACTTTTCAGACGCCCTGTATGAGCAGGTGCGGAATGACCTGGTGAACCTTGCCGGACTCTCGGAGGCAAACGCCGAAAAGCTTCTGACCGCCGGCGGACTGCGTATTTTCTCTACTTTGGATCCTACCATCCAGGCCATAGCCGACGAAGAAATCGCCAATCCCGAAAACTTTCCCGAGAATGTGGACTGGTATCTGAACTATGCCCTGACGGTAAAGGATGCGGAAGGTACCAAGCACAATTACAGCAAGGAAAATATGATGACCTGGTTCAAAAAGAACGTCAACTCCCAGTTTAACCTGATATTTTCCTCACAGGAGGAGGCATACGAGGCCATTGAAACCTACCGAGCCGCAGTTCTGGAGGAAATGGGCATCGCTAATGTAGAAGATAATTATGAGGAGTCTGTCAGCATGACTCCCCAGCCCCAGGCTGCAGTGGTTATCTCCGATCAGTCCACCGGCTATGTGGTGGCAATCATAGGCGGACGCGGCACCAAGGAAGGGCGGCGAACCCTGAACCGGGCCACAAAGTCAACGCGCCAGCCCGGCTCCACCTTTAAAGTACTTGCAACCTATGCTCCCGCCCTGGACAGCGCCGGACAGACTCTGGCTACCGTATACAACGACGCGCCGTTCAACTACGATGACGGTACTCCCGTGCGCAACTCCTACTCCAGGACAAGCACCCCTTACAAAGGAATCCAGTCCATACGCGCCGGCATCAGCCAGTCCATCAACATTCTGGCCGTAAAGACCACCACTGTTATCACACCGCAGCTGGGATACGACTATCTGCTGAACTTCGGTTTTACCACTCTGGTGGAGAGCAAGGTAATAAACAATCAGACCTTCACGGATATAAGACAGCCCATTGCCCTGGGAGGTCTGACCGACGGCGTTACTCCCTATGAATTAAACGCCGCCTATGCCTCTATCGCAAACCTGGGAACTTATGTGGAGCCCAAGCTCTATATCAAAGTGGAGGATACCGACGGAAATATTATTTTGGACAATACTACACCAAAGACCAAGCGTGTTTTGAAGGCGACTACCGCATATCTGCTGACCAGCGCCATGATGGACACGATGGTTTCTCCCGGCACCGGCCCCAAGGCAAGATTCAGCAATACCATGGCCACCGCCGGCAAAAGCGGCACCACCACAGGCCCCACCGACGTATGGTTTACAGGCTTCACGCCGTACTACACCTGTACTATCTGGACCGGTTACGACAATAATGTCCACCTGAAGAATTCCGATACCTCCAAGTTCCTCTGGAAGGCTATTATGTACCGTATACATGAGAATCTGCCGGATCAGCAGTTTGAAGTACCTGAGGGACTGGTCAGCGCACGGGTGTGCAGCCGTTCCGGACTGCTGCCTATACCCGGCCTCTGTGACGAGTGGCTCAAAACGGAAATCTTTGCAGAGGGTACCGTCCCTACCGAAAGCTGCAGCATTCACTATGAAGGCAATATCTGCGCCTACGACGGGCTGCCTGCAACTCCCCTGTGTCCCTTCCCGGTATACGGAAAGCTGGAGCGGCCGCTGATTGAGGATCCTGCCCTGCTTAACGGCTCTACCATGATTACAACGAATCCTGACGGCACACAGACAATTACAACGCCGCCCACTTCCGGATACTGCCAGCATGACGATACATTTTTTGCAAATCCGGACTGGCTTGCCATACAGAATGCACAACAGGTGGAAATCGAACAACGCAACGCTGCTGCAGCGGCTGCGGCGGCCGCGGCTGCCGACACACCCGCACAGTAAAAGCCTCCCGCCGCAGGCGCAATGGGCCATGGGTTCAAAGAGCGCTTTTGTATTGACCTTCGCAGTATTCACTCATTGTTCCCGAGAAAAAAGTCATGGCGTCAACCATGGCTTTTTTGCGTCTGTCTTTAAAATTCCTTTGTCTTTAAATTCCTTTTATTTCGTCAATCCTTTTCCGCAGTTCTGCGACGCCGTTTTGCGCATTTCCGATGGCCCGGCACTGCTTTTCAAAAGCAGCATCCGGCGCATCATGATACATCTCATAATACAGCTTCCCTATCTCCACATAGTTCTTTCTGATTACCTCCTCACAGGTGGTGATCTGATTCTTCAGGCTGACAAGCTCCGCCGTCTCCTTTGCCTTATCGGCAAGCTTACTGCCCGTTTCCGTGATTGTCTCTCCCAGCTTATCAAAAAAATCCATACCTTATCTCCTTCCTTCTCCGTATACTATCATATGTTTCCGCTTCGGAATAAGATAATTTTACCACATAAAATTTCAATCGTAAAGTAATGATGTAAGCCATTGCACATTGCCCTGCAATTATGGTATAATGATTCTGTCAACAGCCTTGTCTGTGAAATTATATATGAGGTGACATCATGGAACAGCCGCTATATACTGCATTAAAAGTCAATAACGAAATCGAACTCTGTGAGATATCCGATCCCGAATGCAAACAGCTTATCGAACGCCGGCTCTTAAAGGAGCGCATTTCCTACTATATCCGCTGGGTAAAGCCTTCTATTTTCCGGCGCAGGAAGAATATATGCATTATCTGTGTCAATGAAAATGTTGTAGACGCAGCAGAGGATGTAGTTCGCTCCGTCTGCGACGAAAAGGGATATCCCGTCAGATTTCTCATGAGGAAGTCTCAGAATCAGTTTTTTTAAGCCGCTGCTACGGACGTCATGCGGGTTTTGACAGGTTGTTTACGGCTCATTTTTACAGCATTACGGTCAGATACGCAAAAAACGGAAGCCTTGATATTTACGAGGCTTCCGTACTTTTCAAAAGAGCTGCTGACGGGAATCGGACCCGTGACCTCCGCACTACCAATGCGACGCTCTA
>JAMPFR010000002.1 GCA_023664365.1 Acetatifactor muris
TTGTGCGCAAGCGCCCACGCACTGATTACATATCATTTTATGGCTGAACTGTTACATTTCAGAAAATAGATGTTGCGAATCCCTTTACATTGGGATATACTGTATTTTAGTTGTGTACAGGCACACCAGTCAGGAGGAATTGCAATGATAGAAGCAACAAGCTGTGGCGGTGTGGTAATATTTCGTGGAAAGATTCTGCTTTTGTACAAGAATTACCGAAACAAGTATGAGGGATGGGTCTTACCCAAGGGCACAGTGGAGCAGGGCGAAGAATTCAAGGACACCGCCCGGCGGGAGGTGCTGGAAGAATCGGGAGCAAGGGCCGTTATCATAAAATATATCGGAAAAAGTGAATATTCCTTTGCTGTACCTGAAGATACCGTGGAAAAGGAAGTGCACTGGTATCTGATGATGGCGGACAGCTATTACAGCAAGCCCCAGAAAGAGGAATATTTTGCGGATTCCGGTTATTACAAGTACCACGAAGCATACCATTTACTGAAGTTTACAAATGAAAAACAGATTCTGGAGAAAGCGTTTGACGAATATCTGGAATTAAAAAGACAAAATTTATGGGGCAGCCGGAAATACTTTTAGTATTCCGGCTGTGTTGCATATGTGCCTTGCGGCGCAGGTTTGAGCCTCAGGTTCGGAATCATAAATTTTTTACAATGGTAAGCTGGGGGGTTGCCAGCAAATCAAGGGTCTGATCCTCCGCATTTTTCAGAACCGGATGGGAATATCTGCCGGGATGAATAAGGAATACATCCCACACGGAATCGTCGGAAAGCTGTACCGTGGTTCCAAGCTGTGCATCGGAAATGCGCTTCATGAGCGGAAGCAGTATTTCCGTGTCATACACGGATAAATTCTTCTGGAAGTTGTCCAGTATCTGCAGGGGCGTCAGCGCCGTGCGGTAAGAACGTGGAGAGGCCATGGCGATATAGGTATCGATAATCGCCACATAGCGGGCGAAAATGTCAATGCCGGAGCCCTTCATATGATAGGGATAGCCGCTGCCGTCCATGCGCTCATGGTGCATGATAACTGCATTTTTAATCCGCTGATTCACGGAGGAGGTATTGTTTAAAATGGCGTATCCGATGACGGGATGCTTTTTTACCAGCGCGTATTCTTCCTCACTGAGCCTGCCGGATTTCCAGAGAATCTCATAGGGCAGCCGCAGCTTGCCGATGTCATAATAAAAGCAGGAGAGGATCAGGGTCTCCTTGTCCTGTTTCTCCAGTTCCATCCAGTCTGCAAAGGTGCCGCCCAGCAGAGCGGAATTCAGGCAGTGGGTAAAGGTCAGTTCGTCTTCGTTGGGCACCAGATTATACAGATAGTCCAACAGCACGGTACCGGAGTCGTAGGTAGAGGCCATATCGCTGTAGATGGAAAGCAGCGCTTCATCCGGAATCTGCCTTCCCTCCATGACGAAGGAAATCATCAGCCGCTTATAGTGCATCAGATTATCCCCATGCTTCTGTTGAAAGATTTTAAAATATTCGTCAAAACGTATCTTTTCATAATGCGTGGTGGCAAAATCAATTCCTTCCTTGATTGTGACGCACATAATGGAATAGCGCTTCAGCCGCTCAATCATAGCCGCAGTTAAGACAGTTTCTGCGGGAAAAAGTATTTCGTCCTGGTATGAAACATCCTCACCCAGTACCATTCCGGGCTCTAATGCCATTCGTGCCACAGATTTCATCTTGCAGGCGCCTCCTTAAGCTTTCTCTTTTCAGTATAAAATATTTTGAAAAAAAGTCAACCTTTGCACAGGTAATCTTTTTGATTACAAACAGCAAATTATATGCTATACTGTTACAAAGGGAACTTGAAATATGGCAGTGAAACTTAATTATCTCACGGATTTGTACCTGGGAGAAAGCATCAGAGAGGAAAAACTGGATAAAATAAAGAAAAAACTGGAAACCAAACCTTTGCTCTCCGGTGTCTTTTTGATTGCTGTTTCGAGAAATCCTTCCGATCAGCTTGAGATATACAATGCAAGGCAGCTTGCTCAGAAATATTATACAGAATATCCGCCCTGTGTGGCGGGAATCGCCGGGAATTATGACGAGGCCGTGAAGATGGTAGAGCAGATGGCACAGGAATGTATGGAGAAAAGAGGGGACTGCGCCCTGAAGGAGTATCTGTTATGCCGGACATAATTTTACGGATTTTAGCCGTTATCGGAATTGTATTTCTCATACTTCTTGGTCTGGCGCTGCTTTTGCTGCTGCTTGTGCTGTTCTGGCCCGTAACCTATCGCGTGAAGGGAGAAAAGACTTCCGAAAAGCTGTGGGTTACCGCAAAGGCTGACTGGCTGTTTGGCGTTGTCAGGGTTCGGTATGCTTACCCGGAGCCGGGGAAAGTGGCAGTGAAGCTTTTGTGGAAGACGCTTGGAGTCCCGGGGCAGAAGAAAGAGACTCCCGGGGAAGAGCGAGGAACCGGGGAAAGGCAGGAAGCAGGGGAAAAACAGGAAGCTGAAGCCGGGCAGAGTACGGAAAATGAGCAGAGCGCGGAAAACGCTCAGAGCCCGGAAAATGAGCAGGTGTCCGGAGAGAAATCGGCTTCAGAAGCAAAGCAGGAAGCAGAAGGCCGGGACGAAACCGTAGAATCAAAGGAAGCGGAATCAGGGACAGAAGAAACCGAGGAAGCAGATTTAAAAAAAATTCAAAAGATAAAGTACACAATTTTAAAGATATATGATAAAATAAAAGAAATTTGGGCAAACATAACTTATTATGCGGAGCTTTTGCGGGAGGAAGACACCAGGCTGCTGTGGGAGCATGTAAAGCTGCGGTTTGGGAAAATACTGAAAAATATCCGTCCCAGGCACATCAGAGCCGACGTACTTTTCGGTACGGGGTCTCCGGACACCACAGGTTATGCCTTTGGCATATATGGTATGCTTTTGCCGGTTTTTGGCAGAAACGTCTGCGTGACGCCGGATTTCAGCCGGGCAGTTCTGGAAGGAAACGCGGATGTGTCAGGACATATTACGCTGTACACTCTTGCATGGAACGCACTGAAGCTGCTTCTGGACAGGAAGCTGAAGCTGTTTATTAAAAAGATGAAAGCTGGGAGGAAAGAAAATGGCAGATAAGGAAAATTTTCAGGGAGTAGTGGAAGCTCTTTTAAAGGGGATGGATACCGTGCTGTCTACAAAAACCGTAGTGGGACAGGCCACACAGGTGGGAGATACCATTATTCTGCCTCTTGTGGATGTATCCTTTGGGGTAGGCGCCGGCGCCGGCAGCAACAGCCAGAAAAATTCCGCTTCGGGAGCAGGCGGCCTGGGGGGCAAGATGACGCCCAGTGCGGTTCTGGTTATTAAGGACGGTTACACAAAGCTTGTGAATATCAAGAATCAGGACGCCGTCACCAAGGTTCTGGATATGATTCCGGATATTGTGGAGAAGTTCACAAAGCCAAAGGAAAAGGATGAAATGTCGGACGCTCAGGTGGTTGACATCGCGTTTCCTGAGGATGATAAGAATCCAAAGGATTGAGAATTTACAGACCGGCCCAAAAAGAATTCCCGCACAGAACTCTGCATATATTAGAGAGAAGCAGGAAAATTGTGTCAGGAAAAAACATACATGAGGAAAATGATTGGACTTGCGGCTTTTTTGGTCGCAATCGGAATGCTGCTGATGCTGATTGCCCATAATCGTCTGGTCGGATTGATTTTGATTGCTCTGTTACTGTTCATAGGCTATAATTGTTTTTGCGGAGATTAACGCGGAAGGAACGTATTTTGGTTTTTCCGTTTGGAGGATAGTTCAAATGATTGATTGGGAGGAGATAGCCGGCGCCGTTGGAACGGACGAGCTTAAGGAAGCCAAGCTGTGGCTTTTTCAGGAGAATATACGCCTGGAAAACGCACGGAAAGAGCTTGCCGAGTCCCAGGAGAAATTTACAAAAGAGAGAGTCCAGTTCCGCAGGGAACTGGAGGAGTTGAACCGCCGCACATTGCAGGAGCGGAAACGGTTAAAGGAAGAAAATCTTTTTTTTGAAAAAAAGCTTGCAATCCTGCAGGATGGATTTCGACAGCTGGATGAAGACAGAAAGAAGCTGGAGCGTCAGAGGCAGGTTTTGGCGGATCAGCGGAAGAGAAGCACACAATATGATGAGGAGGAACCGCTGCTGGAAGAAACGGTGAAACGTCTTTTTGCCGGAGTCAACAATCCGCTGGCCCTTCGGAAGAGACACAGGGATCTGGTTAAAATTTTTCATCCGGACAACCTGTTCGGAGACGCAGCCCTGGTGCAGATGATTAACAAAGAATATGTCAGAAGGAAAGAAGAGTCCTGATTCTATTGTCCTGAAATAAAAAATGCCTGGAAACAGGCATTTTTAAATGTGAAACATAAAAATTCTTTGCGAAGCAGCCTCTGCTGTGAGCATCAGCACTTTTCTTCATTTTTCTTCATGCTAGGCACGTTCCACTTTGCCGGACTTCAGGCAGCCGGTGCATACATGCATCCTCTTGGTGCCGCCATTCACCTTGCACTTTACACTCTTTACGTTTGATTTCCAGATTGCATTGCTTCTTCTATGAGAATGGCTCACATTGTTACCAAAATGAACGCCTTTTCCGCAAATATCACATTTAGCCATTTTGACACCTCCTCGACTTTAAATTATTTAAATTGCAACTCAATTTACGACTCAAATTACAACTTAATTCACAACTTAATTTGCAATTTAATTTACAACTTAATTTGCAACTTAATTTGCAATTTAATTTACAACATTGATATTTTAACAGAAATGTAAAAGAAAAGCAAGCAAAAAATACTTTTTTATTTTTTTTGCTTTTAATGTTTCCTTTTTCAGGGAAAGCTGTTAAAATACAAATATGTGTCCGTGTGTAATTCGGGTGTAACAGTTTGAGTTTCGGAAAGGAAAGGTTATGAATATGAAAGGTTCTTCTATGAATACTCATATGGGTAATATTGTCATTGACAATGACGTAATCGCCCAATACGCAGGCAGCGTTGCAGTAGAATGCTTCGGCATTGTGGGTATGGCAGGCGTCAGCATGAAGGACGGGCTTGTCAGGCTTCTGAAGATGGACAGTCTGACCAGAGGTATCAGCGTTTCACTTAACAATAATAAGCTGACTCTTGATTTTCATGTGATTGTGTCTTATGGCGTCAGTATACTTGCCGTTGCTGATAACCTGATTGACAGCGTAAAATACAAGGTTGAGGAATTTACCGGCATTGAAATCGAAAAGATTAACATTTATGTTGACGGTGTCAGAGTGATTGATTAAGGAGGGCTTTGCCGTGAGTTTACAGCAAATCGATGCTGAGATGTTTTCAAAAATGTTCTTGGCTGCTGCAAAAAGCTTGGAAAGTAAAAAAGAATGGATTAATGAGTTGAATGTATTTCCCGTTCCCGACGGAGATACCGGTACCAATATGACAATGACGATTATGTCTGCAGCCAGGGAAGTTTCCGCTCTTGGCGGTTCCGCAGACATGGAAGCCCTCTGCAAGGCGATTTCCGGCGGTTCCCTGCGGGGAGCAAGGGGGAATTCCGGCGTCATTCTGTCCCAGCTGTTCCGCGGCTTTACAAAGCGAATCAAGACTGAGCGTGTTATGACCATTCCTGTGCTGGCGGAAGCCTTTGACAAGGCTGTGGAGACGGCCTACAAGGCGGTTATGAAGCCAAAGGAGGGCACCATTCTCACCGTGGCGAGAGGCGGCGCCGATAAGGCAAAGGAACTGGCCGCCGAAGGCTGTGAGGATATGGAAACCTTTCTTGGCACAGTGATTGAACATGCAAAATATGTGCTGAGCCAGACTCCGGAAATGCTTCCTGTGCTGAAACAGGCCGGCGTTGTGGATTCCGGCGGGCAGGGACTGGTGGAAGTGCTTTCCGGCGCGTTTGACGCATTTCTGGGCAAGGAAATTGATTTGACCGTCTCGGCGGCTGCCGGCGAAGACCCGGGACGGGGGGCAGCTCAGGGCGCCCGGACGGAAGCGGATATTAAATTCGGCTACTGCACCGAGTTTATTATCATGCTCAACAGGACCTTTAATATCAAGGCGGAAATGGATTTTAAGGCCTATCTGGAATCCATCGGCGATTCTATTGTATGTGTGACGGATGACGATGTTGTCAAGGTGCATGTACATACCAATGATCCCGGTCTGGCAATACAGAAGGCATTGAAGTATGGTGCGCTTTCCAATTTAAAAATTGACAATATGCGTCTCGAGCATCAGGAAAAGCTGTTTAAAATGTCTGAGAAAGGACAGCCGGAGGTAATAACGCAAAAAGAAGCGGAACCGCCCAAGGAATACGGTTTTATTGCAGTTTCCGCAGGCGCGGGGCTGAACGAGATATTCAGGAGCCTTGGTGTGGATTATATTATCGAAGGCGGGCAGACCATGAACCCCAGCACCGCCGACATTTTGAATGCGGTGGATCAGGTGAATGCAAAAACCGTTTTCATTCTGCCTAACAACAAAAATATTATTCTGGCGGCAAATCAGGCGGCTGAGCTGACTACGGAGAAGGATCTGCTTGTCATTCCCTCCAAGACCATTCCTCAGGGTATCACGGCGGTTATCAACTTTATGTCGGAGCTGTCGCCGGACGAGAATGAAGAAAACATGATTAGGGAGCTTTCCAATGTAAGCACCGGCCAGGTAACCTACGCCGTCAGGGATACCGTAATCGATGACAAGGAAATCAAAAAAGGCGATTACATGGGTATCGGAGATAACGGGATTCTCTCTGTGGGCGCCTCCCTCAATGAGGTTGCAAAGGCCGCAGTGGCGGAAATGGTGACAGAGGACTCCGAGCTAATCAGCATTTATTACGGAAGCGACGTGACGGAGGAGGACGCCCGGGCATTCCGCACTCTGGTGGAAGAGGCCAACAGCTCCTGCGACGTGGAGCTTCAGTACGGCGGGCAGCCTATTTATTATTATGTGATGTCCGTGGAATAGGTTTATTGATTGTTTTGCCGTCGGCGGCATGACGGAAGGTTTACAAAAAGCACCTGTCCATTTAAAATATGATGGGCGGGTGTTTCTTTATTCCCGCGAGCAAAATGTGTCTTTCAGACACATAAGCTAAACGGCCATAATTGAGTTTTACGGAGGTACGGCTGATATGGATATGAAGCAGGACACTCCTGTCATTGAATTAAAAGGTGTCGGCGAAAAAACACAGAAGCTGTTTCAAAAGCTGAATATCAACACTGTGGGAGAACTGCTGAAAAGCTATCCCCGGGACTATGAAATGTTCGGAGAGCCTGTGAAGATTTCCGGGACTGTACCCGGGGAGGTTTGTGCCGTCTATGCGGCGGTTTCCGGCATTCCAAACGAAAAAAAGGTGCGGAAGCTCACCATATTGAATGTTACGATTGCCGATGAAACCGGAAGTATGGGGTTGACTTTTTTTAATATGCCCTTTTTGAAAAAAGTGCTGAAACCGGGAGGCTTTTATGTGTTTCGGGGAAATGTCCAGAGCAGAGGCAGTTCCCGGGTTATGGAGCAGCCCAGAATATTTTCTCTGGAAGATTACAGAAAGCAGACCAACTGCCTGATACCGAAGTATTCCCTGACAAAGGGGCTTACCGATAAGATCTTTCGTAAGACGGTACAGCAGGCTTTGTCAAATTATATGTTCGAAGAGGAATATTATCCGGAGGAGTTTTTATCGGAGTATGAGCTTGCAGGAGAGCAGTGGGCTGTGGAAACCATTCATTTCCCGCCGGACGGGGATTCTCTGGCAAAGGCCAGAAAGCGTTTGGTTTTTGACGAGTTTTTTTCCTTTCTGTTCCTGCTCCGTCAAAACAAGCGCTTCAGCGACGGTCTGGAAAACCGCTATCAGATGTTTGAAACGGCGGATACGGTACGCTTTCTGGAACAGCTGCCGTTTTCCCTTACCCGGGCACAGAAGAAGGTATGGCAGGAGATTCGGGACGATCTGGGCGGACGCTGCTGCATGAACCGACTGATTCAGGGAGATGTGGGTTCCGGAAAGACCATTCTGGCGGTACTTTCCCTGCTGATGACGGCGGCTAACGGATATCAGGGGGCGCTTATGGCTCCCACTGAGGTTCTGGCTATGCAGCACTATGAAACAATCTGCGGATATGTGGAAAAATACGGCGTGGCTTTCCGGCCCGTACTTTTGGTAGGCTCCATGACAGCTAAAGAAAAAAAAGAAATTTATGAAAAAATTGCTTCCGGCGAGGCAAATCTTGTCATCGGCACCCATGCCCTGATTCAGGCAAAGGTTACCTATAAGGCCCTGGCCCTGGTGGTGACGGACGAGCAGCACCGCTTTGGCGTCCGCCAGAGGGAATCTCTTGCGGAGAAGGGAGAAAGCCCTCATATTCTTGTTATGAGTGCAACGCCCATTCCCCGGACGCTTGCCATTATCCTTTACGGTGACCTGCATATTTCCGTGATTGACGAGCTGCCGGCAAACCGGCTGCCTATCAAGAACTGTGTAGTGAATACTTCCTATCGTCCGAAGGCATATCAGTTTATTGAGGGCCAGGTGAAGGAAGGCCGGCAGGTGTACGTCATCTGCCCCCAGGTGGAGGAGGGGGAGATGGAGGATCTGGAAAATGTGGTGGATTACGCAGAGAAGCTTAAAAATATCCTGCCGTCCCAAATCAGTGTTGCCTATCTGCACGGCAAAATGCGCCCGGCGGACAAAAACCGCATTATGGAGGAGTTCGGAGCCCATACCATAGATGTGCTGGTTTCCACTACGGTAATAGAAGTGGGAATTAACGTTCCCAATGCAACGGTTATGATGGTGGAGAATGCGGAACGCTTCGGCCTTGCCCAGCTCCATCAGCTGAGAGGGCGCGTGGGCCGGGGAGAATATCAGAGCTACTGCATTTTTGTCAGCGCCCAGGAAAAAGAAGAGACTTTGGAGCGTCTCCGGATTCTGAACAAGTCCAACGACGGCTTCTTTATCGCCTCCGAGGATTTAAAGCTGCGGGGGCCGGGGGATATGTTCGGCATAAGGCAGAGCGGGGAATTTTCCTTCCGGATGGGCGACATATACACGGACGCCGCCGTTCTGAAACAGGCTTCGGATGCCATCGACAGACTGCTTGGGAGAGACCCGGAACTGCGGCGGCAGGAGCATCAGAAGCTGCGGCGGCATCTGGCGGCTGTATCCGCGTCCAATGTTGACTTTAGAAGCATTTAACGATAAAATAAATATAATCAAATCACAGGGAGTGATTGTATGGGAATTTATTTTAATCCGGGAAATGAGGGGTTTCAAAGGGCAGTCCGCTCTGAAATCTATGTGGATAAAACGGGATTGATTGCATATACAAACAAATACTTGAATACAGAGCAGCAGTTCATCTGTGTCAGCAGGCCCAGGCGCTTTGGTAAATCCATGGCGCTTAATATGCTGGCCGCTTATTACAGCAGCGGCTGTGATTCCGGGGCGCTTTTTGCAGGACTGGAAATAAGAATGAGTCCGGATTTCGAGGAGCATCTGAATCAATATGATGTAGTATTCTTAAATATGCAGCATTTTTTGATTGGTGCAAAGAATACGGATGTAACAGTTTACCTGGAGCAGGAGGTTCTTGAAGAACTTCTGGAAGAATATAAAGCATTTATTACAAAACCGGATATACGGCTTGCGGACGCACTGAAAAAGATATACGCCAAAACACATAAAAAATTTATATTCCTGATTGACGAGTGGGACTGTGTGATGCGGGAGCGGCAGGAGTCGGAAGAACTGCAGAAGCAATATCTTGACTTTTTGAGAAATCTGCTGAAGGATCAGCCCTATGTAGCTCTGGCCTATATGACCGGCATCCTGCCGGTAAAAAAGTACGGGCAGCATTCCGCCTTAAATATGTTCTGGGAATATTCCATGATAGATCAGAGTTTCTTTGAAAAATACACCGGCTTTACGGAAAATGAGGTAGAGGCGCTGTGCAAGCGTTACGATATGGATTTCAGCGAAGCGGGCAGTTGGTATGACGGATATCGGTTTACGGGTTTTAAGCATATTTATAATCCGAAGTCCGTGGTGGAAGCCATGCACCGCCGCCGGTTTTCCAATTACTGGACTTCCACGGAAACCTATGACGCGCTGAAAATTTATATGGACATGGATTTTGACGGCCTGCGTGCGGACATTGTACAGATGTTAGGCGGGGAATGTGTCAGTGTCAATACTGCCAGCTTTCAGAATGATATGCGCAATTTCAGGACAAAGGATGACGTATTGACTCTGTTGATACACCTTGGGTATCTGGGATATGACCCGGAAACAAAAGAAGCCTTTATTCCAAACAGAGAAATTATTGAAGAGTTTGAAAACGCCATGAGCGTAGGCGGATGGCCGGAAATTATGCGCATTCTGAAGGCTTCGGAAAAGCTGCTGGAGGATACCCTGCGCTGCGATGCAGAAAGGGTAGCAGAGGGGTTGGACAGGGCTCACATGGAAGCGGCCTCTATCTTGACATATAACGATGAGAATTCTATGAGCTGCGCTATCGGCCTGGCATATTACAGTGCAAGAAAGGATTACAGGCTTATCCGGGAACTGCCTGCCGGGCGGGGGTTCGCGGATGTTGTGTTCCTTCCGCTGCCTGCTTCCGGCAAATCGGCCCTTGTGGTGGAGTTGAAATATGATAAATCCGCCGATACGGCCATTCGGCAGATCAAAGACAGAGGTTATACCCGGGCTCTGGAGGGGTATTCAGGGGAAGTACTGTTGGTAGGAATCAGTTATGATAAGGATAATCGGAATAAACCTCATAGCTGTGTGATAGAAAATATAAATTTGCAAAAACAGTAGTCGGGAAATACAACTTATGTTATACTTTGTTACAGGATTTTGACTGCTGAGGAGAAAGCAAAAAAGCGAGGATAAACTTATGTCTACTATTGCAATCGTCACCGACAGTAACAGCGGCATTACACAGGCAGCATCCAAGGAACTGGGCATATCCGTTCTGCCCATGCCCTTCATGATCAATGATCAGACCTTTTATGAGGACATTGATCTTACCCAGGAACAGTTCTATGAGAAACTGGCCGCAGGCGCAGATATTTGCACCAGCCAGCCTTCTCCTGAGTCTGTTATGAAGCTGTGGGATGAGCTTTTGAAGGAGTATGATGAAATCGTGCATATTCCCATGAGCAGCGGCCTTTCCGGTTCCTGCCAGAGTGCTGTCATGCTTGCGGAGGAGTATGAGGGAAGAGTGCAGGTGGTAAACAACCAGCGGATTTCCGTGACCCAGCGCCAGTCCTGCCTGGACGCGAAGCTTTTAGCCGCAAGAGGGATGAGCGCAAAGGAGATTAAGGACGCGCTGGAGGCCGACCGATTCAACAGCAGCATTTACATTATGCTGGATACTCTGTACTACCTGAAAAAAGGAGGCAGAATCACCCCCGCTGCGGCTGCCATCGGCACTATGTTGAAACTGAAGCCGGTGCTGCAGATTCAGGGCGAAAAGCTGGATGCCTTTTCCAAGGCGAGAACCGTGAGCCAGGGCAAAAATACCATGATTAATGCAGTCAGAAGCGATATGGAGAACCGTTTCGGCGGCGCTCCCGATCCCGAAAAGCACTGGATCTCCATGGCTTACACCTATAACCGTGAGGCGGGAGAGGCGTTTCGCGCAGAGGTGCAGGAAGCGTTTCCCGGCTTTGCTATCCATATGGATCCCCTTTCCTTAAGCGTCGCCTGCCATATCGGCCCCGGCGCGCTGGCGGTGACCTGCTCGAAAAAGATGAAGGTATGAAAGCCAATCGAATGAACAATAATGGCGGGCAATGAGGGAAACAGCCATGCAAGCATGGCTGTTTCCCTCATAAAATTCCGGCGTAAAAAAGTTTCCTGCTAATTCTTTTACTGTATCTTGTAGTTTTTCTTTTACAAAACACAAAATCTATGATATAATAATCCCAGAGGAAAACAGAATGAATGATAAAGTGATAACAGAGGAAGCGGCACTCATGCTTGAACTTCAGGACAGTGAGTGGGGGTTTGAGTACATTGACCATGACAGGAATATTGCAAGAGCAATCGTCTTTGACGATTCAGGTTATTTTTATTTCGTAAGAGCTGTTAGAGATGACAATTTTGGAAAAGCTGTCTTAATAGAAACCGCAGGGGGCGGCGTGGAAAACGGAGAGGAACTGACCGCAGCTATAAAGAGAGAGCTCAGGGAAGAGCTTGGAGCAGAGGTTGATATACTTTGCAAGATCGGAGTTGTCAGTGACTATTATAATCTCATCCACAGGCATAACATCAATAATTATTATTTATGTAAAATATCTTCCTTTGGGGAGAAGAATTTAACGCAGGATGAAATTGAATGCTTTCACTTATCAACTTTAAAAGTTTCTTATGAAGAGGCGGTTAAAGAATACAAAAAATGTTCGGCAACAAAGCTTGGAAGGCTTGTTGCAAACAGAGAATTGCCTGTTTTGCGAAGAGCGAAGGAAATCATAACTGAAATCGGCTGTTTTCCTGACGCCTAAGGTTGTAAAAAGTATGTAAGGGTGTAGAAAACAGACGATAAATGAGAATTATACTGTAGACTACTGCGGTCAATGCAGCTTTTGCGGCTTGACTGCGTTAGTCAGTGCGCAAAAAACGCATATGTTTCAGAAGAGGGATGACAAGTCTGCTGACCGAGCTGGTCAATGTCTTGTTGTTTGTGAAATTGTGAAAAGGTTCAAATCAGTTATTAATATTCAAAATATTTAAGGAGTGTTTTCTGATGGCGAAAACAGATAAGTACGATGCTTCCAGCATTACAGTGCTGGAAGGGCTGGAGGCGGTGAGAAAACGTCCCGGTATGTATATCGGCAGCGTTTCCACCAAGGGGTTAAATCATTTAATATACGAGATTGTTGACAATTCCGTGGACGAACATCTGGCCGGCTTTTGTGATACCATAACCGTTACACTGGAGGCGGACGGATCAGCCACCGTATCCGACAACGGAAGAGGCATTCCCGTAGGTATGCATGAAAAGGGTATCAGCGCGGAACGTCTGGTATTTACCACCCTGCATGCCGGCGGCAAATTTGACAATTCGGCTTATAAGACCAGCGGCGGCCTGCATGGCGTGGGTTCCTCCGTTGTAAATGCCCTTTCTACACGTCTGAATGTGCAGGTTAAGACAGGGGGCTTTATTTATGAGGATTCCTATGAGAGAGGAAATCCCGTGGTGGAGCTGAAGGACGGCCTTCTTCCTGTGAAGGGTAAAACAAGAGAGTCCGGAACCACCATCAATTTCCTGCCTGACGATACAATTTTTGACAAGACCCGTTTTAAGGAGGATGAGGTGAAGAGCCGCCTTCATGAAACAGCCTATCTGAATCCCAGGCTGACAATTATATTCCATGATTTGCGAAGTCAGGAGCCGGAGCATGTCACCTTCCATGAGCCGGAGGGGATTACGGGTTTTATCAAGGACATGAACAAGAACCAGGAGGCAGTCCATGACGTCATCTATTTTCAGGGCGAGAGCGAGGGTATTTCCGTAGAGGTTGCATTTCAGTATATTAATGAATTTCATGAAAACGTGCTGGGCTTCTGCAATAATATCTATAACTCCGAGGGCGGCACCCACCTTACCGGCTTCAAGACCATGTTTACCAATGTTATCAACAATTATGCCCGGGAGCTTGGAATATTAAAGGAAAAGGACGTGAACTTTACTGGTGCGGACGTGCGGAACGGTATGACGGCAGTGGTTTCCATCAAGCACCCGGATCCCAGATTTGAGGGCCAGACCAAGACAAAGCTGGACAATCAGGATGCGGCAAAGGTAGTCGGCAAGGTAACGGGAGATGAGATTACCCGCTTTTTTGACAGAAACCTTGAAACCTTAAAGGGCATTATTTCCTGTGCGGAAAAAGCAGCGAAAATCCGCAAGACGGAAGAGCGCGCCAAGACCAATATGCTGACAAAGCAGAAATTTTCCTTTGACTCCAACGGCAAGCTGGCTAACTGTGAATCCAGAGACGCCTCCCAGTGTGAAATTTTTATTGTGGAGGGAGATTCCGCAGGGGGCAGCGCCAAGATGGCCCGGAACAGAATGTACCAGGCAATCCTGCCCATCCGGGGTAAAATCTTAAACGTGGAGAAAGCCAGCATTGACAAGGTTCTTGCAAACGCCGAGATCAAGACCATGATTAACGCTTTCGGCTGCGGCTTTTCGGAAGGGTACGGCAACGACTTTGACATTTCAAAGCTGCGCTATGACAAAATCATTATCATGGCGGATGCGGACGTGGACGGCGCTCATATTTCCAACCTTCTGCTGACTTTGTTTTACCGTTTTATGCCCCAGCTGATCTTCGAGGGACATGTGTATATTGCCATGCCGCCTCTGTATAAAGCCATGCCCTCCAAGGGAGCGGAGGAATATCTGTATGACGACAAAGCTCTGGAAAAGTACCGCAAAACCCACAAGGGCCCGTTTACCCTGCAGCGTTACAAGGGACTTGGCGAGATGGATGCGGACCAGCTGTGGGAAACTACGCTGAATCCGGAAACCCGCCGTATGAAGCTGGTGGAGATAGAGGACGCCCGAATGGCTTCCGAGATTACGGAGCTGCTCATGGGAACCGAGGTTCCGCCCCGCAAGGCATTTATTTATGACCATGCCCGGGAGGCGGAGCTGGATTATAACGCTTAAAATACAGGAAGGTTGTAGAAAAATACATGGACAACAGCAGAATCATCAAAACAGAATATTCTGAGGAGATGCAGAAATCCTTTATCGACTATGCCATGAGCGTCATTATTGCCCGGGCCCTGCCGGATGTGAGGGATGGTTTAAAACCTGTCCAGCGCCGCACCCTTTATGATATGTATGAACTGGGCATCCGGTATGACAGACCTTACAGGAAAAGCGCAAGGATCGTGGGAGATACCATGGGTAAATATCATCCCCACGGGGACAGCTCCATCTATGACGCCCTGGTGGTGATGAGCCAGGATTTCAAAAAAGGGATGCCGCTCATTGACGGCCACGGCAACTTCGGCAATATTGAGGGAGACGGTGCCGCTGCCATGCGTTATACCGAAGCCCGGCTGCAGAAGGTGACTCAGGAGGCTTTTCTGGGGGATCTGGACAAGGATGTAGTGGATTTCATGCCCAACTTTGACGAGACGGAAAAGGAACCCACGGTTCTGCCTGCGAAGCTTCCCAACTTTCTCATAAACGGATCCGAAGGTATCGCCGTGGGTATGACTACCAGTACGCCGCCCCACAATCTGGCGGAGGTCATTGACGCCACAAAGGCCTACATGCTGGATGAAACTATCAGCACCAGAGAGCTGATGCGCTATATCAAGGGGCCGGATTTTCCTACCGGCGGCATAGTCACCAACAAGGATGAGCTTCCTGAGATTTATGAAACCGGCGTTGGGAAAATCAAAATCCGCGGCAAGGTGGAATTTGAAAAGGCGAAGGGCGGCAAAACCAATGTGGTTATTACAGAGATCCCTTATCCCATGATCGGCATGAATATTTCCAAGTTTCTCCAGGATGTTGCCAATCTTTCCGAGACGAAAAAGACCATGGATATTGTGGATATTTCCAACCAGTCCTCCAAGGAGGGCATCCGCATTGTCATTGAACTGCGCAGGGATGCGGATCCGGAAAACTTTGTGAACCTCCTTTACAAAAAGACCCGGCTGGAGGATACCTTCGGCGTCAATATGCTTGCCATCTGTGGCGGCAGGCCGGAAACCATGGGTCTGAAGGCAATTTTGAAGGCACATGTGGATTTCCAGTTTCAGGTTGCCACCAGAAAGTACACCAACCTTCTGGCTCATGAAATGGAAAAGAAGGAGATACAGGAAGGTCTGATTAAGGCCTGCAACGTCATTGATCTGATTATTGAGATCCTGCGAGGGTCCAGGGATCGGGCCATGGCAAAAGCATGTCTGACGGAAGGGAAAATTGACGGCATCAAATTTAAGTCCAAGGAATCCAAAATCATGGCAACACAGCTTATGTTTACGGAGAAGCAGGCCAACGCCATTCTGGATATGCGTCTGTATAAGCTGATTGGCCTGGAAATAGAGGCTCTGATCAACGAACATGAGGAGACCATGGCAAATATCTACCGCTATGAGGATATTCTGGATCGCAGAGATTCCATGGCCCAGGTCATTATAAACGAGCTGGATGAATATAAAAAGGCTTACGGGCGGAAACGCAGAACCCTTATTGAAAATGCCGAGGAAGCGGTCTATAAGGAAAAAGAAGTGGAGGAGACGGAGGTTGTCTTCCTCATGGATCGGTTCGGTTATGCGAAGACCATAGACATGGCCGCCTATGAGCGCAACCGGGAGGCGGCGGACAACGAGAACCGCTTTGTATTTACCTGTAAAAATACGGGAAAGGTGTGCCTCTTTACCAACACGGGACAGCTTCATACCATCAAGGTCATGGATCTCCCCTTCGGTAAATTCCGGGACAAGGGAACGCCCATTGACAATGTAAGCAATTATAACTCCGAAAAGGAGGATATTGTATATATTACCAGCCAGACAGAGCTGAACCTGCGCCAGGTGGTGTTTGTGACCGCCCATGCCAACTGCAAGCTGGTGGACGGCGGGGAATTTGACGTATCAAAGCGCACCGTGGCCGCCACCAAGCTGGAGGAGGGGGATACTGTGGTCAGCGTCATGTCTGTTCTGGAGCAGAGAAATATTATTCTGCAGACAAAGGAAGGCTTTTTCCTCCGGTTTTCCATTGAAGAAATTCCGGAGAAAAAGAAAGGGGCCGTAGGCGTCCGGGGCATGAAGCTTTCGGCAAAGGATGCGGTGGAACGGGTTTATTACACACAGAACGGGATTGAGGCCTCTATTGAATACAAGGACAAAAGGCTTGTTTTAAACAGTCTGAAAGCGGCCAGAAGAGACACAAAGGGCACAAAGCCAAGGCTCTGAGGAGAAGCGGAAATACAGGCATGGCCGTTTGGTTCATTTTGGGAGGAAACAGTTACATGCGGGTGATTGCGGGAACAGCCGGGAGTCTTCCCCTGAAGACGCCGGAAGGGCTGGATACCAGACCTACAACAGACAGAATTAAGGAAACGCTTTTTAATATGCTGCAGCCTGATATTCCCGGCGCGGTATTCGTGGACTTGTTCAGCGGCAGCGGGGCCATCGGCATTGAAGCATTGAGCAGAGGAGCGGAAAGGGCATATTTTGTTGACAATTCTCCCAAAGCCCTTGCCTGTATTCAGCAAAATCTTACATTTACGAAAACAGCGAATCGTGCTATAGTATTAAAACAGGATGTCTGCAGTGCCCTGAGCGGTATCCGCGAAAGAAAAGTTGACATTGTGTTTATGGATCCGCCCTACGACCGGGAACTGGAGAAGGATGTTCTGGCGCTGCTTAAGGGAATGAGTTATGTTACGGAGGACACGCTGATTATTGTGGAGGCCTCTTTGGAGACAAAATTTCTCTACCTGGCGGAATACGGTTTTTATATGGAAAAAGACAAACGCTATAAGACTAACCGACATGTTTTCCTGCGGCGGACGGCATTGTAGCGCCTCAGTGCGGCGGACGGCTTCGCAGCAAGGGGCAGGAGCCTGCCAGCGGCTCCGCAGGCAGAAAGGAATCAGTATGGGTACAAGAAAAGCAGTTTATCCGGGGAGCTTTGACCCTATGACATACGGACATCTGGATATAATACACAGAGCGTCGGAGATGTTTGATCTGCTGATAGTCAGCGTTTTGAACAATAAAGAGAAGACACCGTTGTTTTCTGTTGAGGAACGTGTTAAGATATTAAAGGAAGCCACGAAGGATTTGCCGAATGTGCAGATAGACAGCTTCAGCGGCCTGCTGATTGATTATGCGGCCGAAAAGGATATTCATGTGGCTGTGCGGGGCCTGAGGGCAATCACCGATTTTGAATATGAACTGCAGATTGCTCAGACCAACCGCAAATTTTCCGACGGGAGGCTGGATACCATGTTCCTGACCACCAGTCTGGAATATGCCTACCTCAGTTCCTCAACGGTCAGGGAAATCGCCAGCTTTGGCGGAAATATCAGCCGCTGTGTCCCTGATTTTGTGGCAGACATGATTTATGAAAAATATCAGATAAAAGCAAGGAGTGACGCCCATGAGCAGCAGAATAGAGCAGATAATTGACGAACTGGAGGAATACGTTGAGAGTTGTAAGCCCAAGTTCATGTCAAATTCGGAAATTATTGTAAATAAAGACGAAATTGATGAGCTGATTCGTGAACTGCGCATGAAAACTCCCGACGAAATCAAGCGCTATCAGAAGATTATCAGCAACAAAGAAGCCATTCTCAATGACGCCCGGGAAAAGGCGGAGAAGCTGATTAACGACGCCACAGTCCATACCAACGAGCTTATCAGCGAACATGAAATCATGCAGCAGGCATACGCCCAGGCAAACGTGGTGGTAAGCATGGCGTCCCAGCAGGCCCAGGAGATTCTGGACAAAGCTACCATTGAAGCAAATGAACTGCGTATGTATGCGGCACAGTATACGGAAGACAGACTGGCGGATCTTGAAAATATCATCGTTTCCGCCATAAACGCTTCCAATGCCAACTATCAGAGTCTGCTTGGTTCACTGAACCAGTACAAGGATCTGATTCAGTCCAACCGTCAGGCAATGCATCCTACAGAGGAGGAATTTGATGGGCTGAGTCTGGATGCTTCGGGAGACGGAAGAGGCCCGGATGTGCTTTGACAGTGAATATCAGGAAAACAAAGAACCGGTTTTCCAAGGATGTATCCGTTTCCTTGAAAGCCGGTTTGTTTGAATTTGAGAAAGGAATTTTTATGAGGTTTGGTAAAACAATATTCGGCGGGCCGGTTCTTTTTTTAACGCTGTTTCTTTTGCACTGTACCGGCGTTTCCGCGGCGGGCCGGCTTCAGCCCATAGACGGCAATCCCGTCATTGTCATTGACCCGGGCCACGGCGGGGAAAATATGGGAACCCAGGCAGGCGGCATCTGGGATGAAAAATATATGGATATGGTTACGGCCCAGGCGCTGTATGACGAACTCAGTCTCTATGATAACGTGGAGGTCTATCTTACCAGAACCACCGATACGGATGTTTCCTTTCAGGAGAGGGCGGCATTTGCACAGAGCGTGAATGCGGATTTCCTGTTCAGTATTCATTACAATGCTTCGGAGACCCATGAACTGTTTGGATCCGAGGTCTGGGTTCCCCTTGAGGCTCCTTTTAACAACTACGGCTATCAGATTGGCTACGAGCTTCTCAGCGATATGCAGGAAAAGGGGCTGCTGGTCAGGGGAATCAAGACCCGCAGGGGCGATCGGGGAGAATACTATGCTATTATTCGTGAGACGGTAGCTCTTGACATTCCCGCCGCTATCATTGAGCACTGCCATGTGGATGAGGACAGAGACAAAGGCTACTGCGACAGCGAGGAGGATTTGATTCAGTTCGGAAAGGACGACGCCACTGCCATAGCAAAGTACTTCGGCTTAAAGAGCAGCATATTAAATGTGGATTATTCGGATTATCAGCTTGTGGACATAACGGACAGTGCTCCCATAGCATCCACTCTGCGGGATGAGACGCCGCCGGATATCTGTCAGATTGAATTTTCAGAGGCTGATTATGACGGGGGTTATCTGTCCTTTACGGTATCCGCCGCAGATTATGATTCTCCTCTTTTATACTATACCTACAGCATTGACGGCGGACAGACATACAGTGAGCGGAAAATATGGCCCGGCAGCGATGTGCTGGCAGGGAAATATGATGATACCTTTACCTTAAGCCTGGCCGTTCCGGCCGGGACAAAGCCCTCTGTCATTGTGCGCGCCTACAATATGTATGATCCCCATACCGACAGCAATCGGTATGACAGTCCGGAACCCTTTTATTACAATGAGACTGCCCAGTCTGAAGCGCCGGAAGCAGAAGGATCCGCAGGAAGCGATTCCGCCGCCTCGGAAGCGGGAGGCGGAAACGATGCCGAAACGGAAGCCGGTTCTTCCGGCGAAAACAGCGGTACAGCTTCGGATGCGGCGCCCGTATCCGGCGGCGCTGTTGCAGCCGATAAAGAGCCGGTGAGCTTTGTCACTTTCCTGGAGATATGTCTGGTAATTGTGATATTCCTGTTTGTCATTCTGCTGGTTTCTCAGGGTATCGCATACCATAACCGTAAAAAGCGCAGACGTCAGAGCAGGAAGGATGCAGGGGAAAACAGGAACCAGCACAGGTAGAAGAAGCCGTTTAACAGTGTCAATACGACTTTATGGCGGATGTATCCGCCCAGAGCAAGGTCTGTGGCGCTGATACAGCTGTATGTCTGGGCAATGCAGGACAGGCCGCCGAAGGACAGGGCCAGCAGGCTGTACAAAGGCAGTCCGCTTCCAAGCATGGACAGTCCCCCTGTAATTTCCAGCACGGGAGAAAGCAGCGCCGGCTCCCTGCCCAGCAGAATGTGGAAGGGGAGGTTCAGCAGGTTGAACAATATCATATAACCGCCCAGAAGCAGAATGCTATGTAAGGAAGCCTGTACGGATTCATTTACCGCCGTCAGCAGGCTCGGTTTCGGGGGCGCTGCCGTCATACACAGTTCCGAGGAGATTGTTCTTTCCTCAGGCAGAGTCCGAAAGGCGGTAAAGCGCAGGAACAGCCCGTAGAGAAGGGGAATTCCGTACATGCCGAACAGATAAGGCAAAACCAGTCTCCGGCCTAACAGGGGCAGAACAAAGCTGCAGAAGTACACCGGCCCGATATTGTTACAGAAGGCCAGCAGATATTCCGCTTCCCGCCGGGTGAGCATCTCTCTCTCATAGAGGTCGGCAGTAACCCTTGCCCCCATGGGAAAGCCGCAGAGGAAGCCAAGGGCCATGCAGTAAACTACATTTTTCCGCACCCGGTAGACCGGACCTGCAACAGGGTAAAGCACTCCGGCCATTTTTTCCGTCAGTTTCAGCCGTATCATAATGCCGGATAGAATCATAAAGGGCAGAAGGGCGGGAACCATTTTGCGAAACCAAAGCTCCAGCCCCAGAGAAGCATAGGACAGGCTTAAGGAAGAATGGCTCAGAATACATACAGTGAGGATCAGGAAAATGGCGGAGAGAGTTTTTCCCGTAAAGTCTCTTTTTGTAGGAAGAATTTTCATGCTGCGGACCTTCCTGAAAAGGAGGTTTTCCATAATATATGAGACAGGAACTCTGTTCAGAAGACGGGATAGGAAATGTTGAAATGAGGATTTCTACAGATGCGTCTGGATAAATTTTTATGCGAAATGAATCTGGGAACCCGCAGCCGGGTGAAAGACCTTATCAGGCGCGGCGGGGTGACTGTAAATGATGTTCCGGCAAAGGCGGCCGATACAGGGATTGACCCGGAGAAGGATCGGGTCTGCGTCCGGGGACAGGCTGTGTGCTACCGGAAATATTTCTATTATATGCTGAACAAACCGACAGGCGTTGTTTCCGCCACCCGGGATAAGCTGTCCTCCACGGTTGTGGAGCTTCTGCAGCCGGAGCACAGACGGCCTGATCTTTTCCCCGTGGGAAGGCTGGATAAGGATACGGAAGGGTTTCTGCTGCTGACAAATGACGGCGGGCTTGCACACCGTCTGTTAAGCCCGGGAAGGCATGTGGATAAAACATACCGGGTCAGCATGGAGCACAGACTTTCCCCGCAGGATGTGCAGCGGCTGGAACAGGGCGTTGACATTGGGGAAGAGCATCTGACGCTGCCGGCAAAGGTAGTGCAGACAGAGGATGAAAGGGTGATTCTGCTTACCATTCGGGAGGGAAAGTTCCACCAGATAAAGAGAATGCTGCTGGCGGCAGGCAACGGAGTCACCGCCTTAAAGCGGATTTCCTTCGGAGGGCTTACCCTGGATGATACTCTGGAGCCGGGAGAATACAGGGAATTAACGGAAGAAGAGGTGCGGCTTTTGATGACGTATAAAGGAACGGAATTTGAGAAAATGGAATTTGAAAAAACAGGATCTGAGAAAACAGGATCTGAGAAAACGAAGCATATACTTCCGTCATCTGAATGTCCGGGGCGTGAAATGCTGCAGGACATAGACGCGGTGATATTTGATCTGGACGGCTCTCTGGTGGACTCTATGTGGCTGTGGCGGGCCATTGATATTGAATATCTGGGAGGCTTCGGCGTTGCCCTGCCGGAGGATCTGCAGTCCAGAATCGAGGGCATGAGTTTTCATGAGACGGCGGTTTTCTTTAAGGAGAATTTTCCCATTCCGGATTCACTGGAACAGATTAAGGAGACATGGAACCGCATGGCATGGGATAAATATGCCAATGAGGTTCCTTTAAAGCCCGGCATACCGAAATTTCTGGCCTATTGCAGGGAGCGGGGCATAAAGCTGGGCATTGCCACCAGCAACTCCAGAGAGCTGGTGACAAACGTGGTGGGCGTCCATGGGCTGCAGGACTGCTTCTCCTGTATTATGAGCGGCAGCGATGTACAAAAGGGGAAACCGGCTCCGGATATTTACCTGGCAGTGGCGGAGGCGCTGGAGGCTGCACCCGGACGGTGTCTTGTTTTCGAGGATATTATTCCCGGTATTCAGGCAGGGAAAGCCGCCGGCATGAAGGTCTGCGCCGTGGAGGACGCTTATTCCGCCCATTGCCGGGACAGGAAGAAAGAACTGGCAGATTACTATATTGAGAACTATGAAGAAATTCTAATCTCACACTGAAGAACGCAAGAGGGGGCTTTAGCCCGCCTCTTTGGACAGCGTTCTTCTCGGAGTCGTTAGGCTCCGTGAGTCGCAGGCTCCGTAGGATTGGTTTGTGCCGCCGAAGGCGGCATGATGGGAAGCGGGAAAACTTCAGAAGTCAGGAGGAACAGATAGAATTATGAATATTGTCATCATCACAGGAGCTTCATCGGGAATCGGTCTGGAATTTGCCGTCAAAATGGATTCCGCTTTTCACAATGTGGATGAGTTCTGGCTGGTTGCCAGAAGGGAAGATAAGCTGCAGGAAGCGGCAAAGCTTTTAAACCACAAAACAAGGCTGTTTCCTATGGACATAACCGACAGCACCCGGCTGGATCTTCTGGAGGATACGGTGATCGAGAAAAACGCCGCCGTGCGAATGCTGATTAACTGCGCAGGCTATGGTCTGCTGGGGGCTTTCAGCGATCAGGACACAGACGGGGCGCTGGGAATGATTCGTTTAAACTGTATGGCGCTGACAGAGCTGACCCACCGCATGATTCCCTATATGCGCAGGAACAGCCGCATCATCCAGCTTGCCTCCTGCGCGGCATTTCTTCCCCAGCCGGATTTTGCCGTATACGCCGCCAGCAAAGCCTATGTATTAAGCTTCTCCAGGGCTCTCCGCCGGGAACTGAAGCCCTTCGGCATCTGGGTGACAAGCGTGTGTCCCGGGCCGGTGGACACTCCCTTTTTTGCCATTGCGGAGCAGGGCGGTTCCACCCTTGCCGTGAAAAAGCTTGTGATGGTCAGTGCGGAAAAGGTGGTGGAGCAGGCGCTGCGTGATTCCTATTACCGCCGGGAATTGTCCGTGTGCAGTCTTCCCATTAAAGCCATGGAGCTTTTGTCCAAGACAGTTCCACACAAGCTTATTTTGGATATTATGAATCTGATGAAGAAAGGATAAGCCATGCAGATAAAACGCCTGTTTTCCTCCACTGACGCAAAGGGGACGGAAAACTATCTGAACACACAGAAAAAATATGAGGCTGCGCGCACTCTGCTTTATTTCGGCATTTCCGCCGCACTTTTTATCGCCGGGTATCTTCAGACAAAAAGCCGTCTCAATCTTCTGACCGTGGCAGCGGTCTTAGGTTGTCTGCCCGCAAGCAAAAGCGCGGTAAGCGCCATTATGTTTCTGCGGTTTAAAAGCTGCGATCCGGGGTATGTGGAGAAAATAAAAGAGCACAGCGGCGGACTGGCCGTACTGTTTGACTGTGTATTCACCTCCTATAAGAAGAATTTTAAGGTCAGCCACCTGGCAGTCAGGGGTAACACCGTCTGCGGATTTTCGGAGGACGCAGATTTCCCGGAAAATGAATTTTACGCACACATTAACGACATTTTAAAACTGGACGGCCACAGGGAGACTACAGTAAAGGTTTTTGTCAGTCTTCCCAAATACCTGGAGCGGCTGGAGCAGATGCAGGCTCTGGAGGAGGAATCCGCCGGAACCCGGGCCGTCATTGAAACTCTGAAAAGTGTGATGCTGTAATTTTAAAGGCAGACAGGAGTAAATTTTCCATGCAATCTGTGACAATCGGAAGGAATCAGGCAGGGCAGCGGCTGGATAAATTTCTGCGCAAGCTTATGCCGTCAGCCGGAACAGGCTTTCTGTATAAGATGCTCCGAAAAAAGAATATTACGCTGAACGGAAAACGGGCGGAGGGCTCTGAAATGCTTGCCTTGGGCGATACGGTTTCCCTTTTCTTCTCCCCGGAAACCTTTGCGAAAATGACGGGAGAAACAGCAGGGAAACTATGGGATACCTTCGTTCCCGGTGAAGCGGCGGAAAAGACTGCAGTGCCGAACTCCGGCAAAAACCATGTTTCGGAGTATATACACGCATACCGCAGCCTGTCCGGCACAGGCATTTCCGTCCTCTATGAAGACAGCCATATACTGGCGGCAAATAAACCGGCGGGAATCCTCTCCCAGAAGGCCGGAGACGCGGATATAAGTCTGAATGAGTGGCTGATTGGCTATCTTCTGGAGAAAGATGCTTTCCCGGCAGAAGAACTGCGTACCTTCCGCCCTTCAGTCTGTAACAGGCTGGATCGAAATACAAGCGGCATTGTGCTGTGCGGGAAATCCCTTGCAGGGTCGCAGTATCTCAGCAGCCATATCAGGGACAGAAGCATCCGGAAGTTTTATCGGACAATCTGTCTGGGCGAACTCAGAAGCGAATCTACCCTGCGAGGCTATCTGGAAAAGGACAGCCGGGAAAACAGGGTGACTGTCAGGGAGAATGCACAGGAGATAAGAGGGAATTTCGGTAACCGTCAGGATTACATTGAGACAGTTTTCCGGCCCCTGGCCGTGTCAAAGGGATACACTCTGCTGGAGGTGGAACTGATCACCGGAAAAACCCATCAAATCCGGGCGCATCTGGCAAGCATCGGACATCCCCTGATAGGAGATTACAAATACGGCGATGCAAAGGCAAACCGGCTTCTGAAGGAACAATACGGACTGACCTTTCAGCTGCTGCACGCCTGTCGGGCGTACCTTCCGGCCTTTGATGCAGACAGCGCTGCCACAATGATCTGTGCGCCCTGCCCGGAAAACTTTCTAAAGATCATGGAAGGACTGCATTTATACGGGTGAGCAGGCTGTGTCTGTCTTCCCCGGAAACAGCTTTCGGCAGAAGAGGAGAAGGTACAATGGCGACATGGAATTCCAGAGGCTTAAGAGGTTCTACGCTGGAGGATATGATAAACCGCACAAATGAAAAATATGCCGAAGCAGAGCTTGCGCTGATTCAAAAGGTGCCCACGCCCATCACTCCCATTCGGATGGATAAGGAGCACAGGCAGATTACTCTTGCTTACTTTGAGCAGAAGAGCACCGTGGACTATATCGGCGCGGTACAGGGCATTCCCATATGCTTCGACGCCAAGGAATGCGCCGTGGATACCTTTGCCCTGCAGAATATCCATCCCCATCAGGTGGAATTTATGAAACGTTTTGAAAAACAGGGGGGCGTGGCCTTTTTTCTGATTTATTACACCCATAAGGATATTTTATACTATCTGGCCCTGGACATGCTCCTTTTCTTCTGGAACCGGGCGCAGGAGGGCGGCAGAAAAAGCTTCCGCTTCGAGGAACTGAATCCCGCCTACATTCTGCCGAAGAAACATGGAATTCTGGTTCCTTATCTGGACATTTTACAGCAGGATCTGGAGGATCGGGGCATGGCAGAGACGTAATAAAAAGGGCACTGCCGAAAGCAAACTATCTGTCGGAAGCCGTTTAATGTCATCAATATAATGGAAATTATGACATTTTATTGCAATTTAAACATATAAATGTTATTGACTTTTCGCAACGCAAAGCATACAATATAAATGTAACAATATTAGTTTATTTGCAGGAAAGTGGAAAATAAAAATCTGTCACCTGCAAACCTATAAGGGAAGAGAGGAAAAGAGAATGAAAATGGTTAGGATCAAAAAAAGAATAGCTGCAATGATGATGGTTTCGGCACTGTCAGTCTGGTTTGCATTATCCAATGTGGCATATGCTCAAACCCTTACGATAGAGGGCAGAAACATATATACGAGTTTAACTGTCAGTTCAAGTAGTGCTACCGTTACTATTTCTTATACGGAGGGGCCTGGACAAGTGTGGGCTTCTGTAACTGGAGAAGCAATCAACAAACTTATTCCAACTATGGGAACGTCAGTGCAAGGTGGCCGGAATTCTAATCCGACACCCGGCGGTGTATCTTCAAGCGTAGATGCACCAAATGGTTGGAAATTTACTGGTGCATCTTCATGGTGTGACTATCAATTGGATATTAACGGCACTATCTATAAAAACGGGATTTATGATCATAAGAATGTATGAAATCAGCAGTTGAGGGGCATTGTCCGTTTGGAGAATGCCCTTGGTATTGGAGAAAAAATGAGGGAAAAAAAGTCATCTGAACAAAAAATGTGTTTTACGGCATTGCTGCTCACCCTGTCTCTTATGGGAACCGGCTGCGGGGACGGCCGACAGACAGGAGATTCGTCACATCCGTCTCAGACGGTGGTGAGTACGGGGACAACGCTGAAGACGGGGGCCATGAGTTACGGATACTTTTATGTGGAGGATGGGATCTCCTTAAGTTCAACGGAGCGTTTTATGTATTCCGACTGGGAACCGGTGGAATTTGACTATATCTGTATGGACCCCACCTGCAGCCACCTGACCGGGAGCTGCGGTGCGCGCGCGATTTCAGGCGAAGGGGATGTGAAGAGGGATTTCAGCCTTGTTTATCAGGACCGGCTTATCATTCTGCATGGATATTCGCAATTCGTGGATAATGAGTCCTCGGAATCAGTCTGGGATTACAGCACTGTGTATCAAACAGATGTTTATGAAGCGGATCCGGATGGAAGCAATCGGCGTAAGGTGGCAACCTTTTCGGGGGCGATTGACAGTCCCATCATTACCTATGCCGCAGTTTTAGTTGACGGAAAGCTTTATTTCGGCGGCGCGACGGAGGTGCGGGACAGAACTGAGCAGAATACTCAGAGCGGCGCTATGACTAATGAGTCATGGGTCAGTGATGCCGTCTATTGTCTTGATCTCAATGATTATACGCTGGAAACCTTTGCGGCAACGGAGAACTGGGAAGGGATGGCACAATATCAGTTATATGAATATGACGGTATGGTCTATGTGATTATGAGCGATTTTTCAAAGGATCGTGCCATATGGTACCGAATCGCCCCTGAAGCAGGCAGATGTGAGGAGATCCTGCGCTTCGATTCCAATGTGGCAAGGTTTCAGGGGGCCATCGGAAATACGGTGTATTACAAGTATGAGAATTCCGGGAAAACGCTCTACGCCCGGGACGTCTCTGCGGGAGCAAAGGAGCGGGAGATCATGACGGTAACAGGGGAGGACATGACGGTAAACGCTTTTATTACAGACGGACAAATCCTGTTCATGACGGACTGCCGTCTGGAAGAGGAGGAGCCCATGACGGAGTATGCGGTACTTGACCCGGAAGGGAAAATCCTTGACAGAATCCGCTATGACGACTATATCACCTTTCTGGACGTAGTTGGGGATAAACTCATTTATTACAGGACATATTCTGACTGTGATGAATGGTGGGCGGAGAAAGAGAATCTCAAGGTTCTGACGGAAGGAGGCGTACCGATTGGTCCCTTTTGGGGGGCAGGATTGGATACACTTGCAGAACAAAGGGGGGTCTAATATGCGAAAACATAAAATGTCAAACGTAAAAATGTGCTTTGCAGCATTGCTGCTCATCCTGTCTCTTATGGGAACCGGCTGCGGGGACGGCCGACAGACAGGAGATTCGTCACATCCGTCTCAGACGGTGGGTATGGAGACAGCACCGAATACGGGCTTCATGAGTTACGGCTATTTTTTTGAGGAGAACGGAATTGCCATAAGTTCAACGGATCGTTTTATGTATTCCGACTGGGAACCGGTGGAATTTGACTATATCTGTATGGATCCCACCTGCAGCCATCTGGCCGGGAGCTGCAGTGCGCACACGATTTCCGGTGAAGGGGAGGTGAAGAAGGATTTTTGCCTTGTTTACCAGGAGCGACTGATTATTCTGCATCCGTATGTCCGATTGGATATCAGTCAGCTGTCTGAAACAGTAGAAGAGTGGCTGTATGTGTATCAGACGGATGTTTATGAGGCGGATCCGGATGGAAGCAATCGGCGGAAGGTGGCCGCCTTTTCGGGCTCCGTCGGCAGTCCGACTATAGTCTATGCCGCAGTTTTGACGGACGGAAGGCTTTATTTCGGCGGACCCACGGAAGAAAGGAACAGAATGGAATTTAATGATCAGGGTGAGCTGCTTTCGTTTGAATCATGGGTCAATGACGCCGTTTACTGCCTTGAACTCAATGATTACACGGTGGAAACCTTCGCGGCTGCAGAGGATAAAGCGGGAGAAGTTGCATATTCTTACCAGTTTTATGAATATGGGGGCATGATTTATGCAATCATAAGCAGTTTCCAGGGAGACAACGCAGTATGGTATCGAATTGATTCCGCAGGAAACGTATGTGAGGAAATTCTGCGCTTTGATTCCAATGTAGCAAGGTTTCAGGGGGCCATCGGAAATACGGTGTATTACAAGTATGAGAATTCCGGGAAAACACTCTATGCCAAGGATGTTCCGGCGGGGACGGAGGAACGGGAAATTATGACTGTCACAAAAGAGGATATGATTCTGGACGCTGTTATTTCAGACGGACAGATTTTGTGTATGACAGACTTTTGCATTGAGGAAGGGAATCCTATGGCTGAGTATACGGTGCTGGATCCGAATGGGAATATCCTTGACAGGATTCGATATGACGATTACATCGTCCTGCTGGGCGTGGTCGGAGACAGGATTCTCTATTTCAGGGGATACCCTGACTGGGAAGTGTGGTGGGCGGATAAGGGAGAACTCTCAAAACTGCCGGAAAACGGAACCGGGATCGGCCCCCTCTTAGGATCGAAGCTGGATACAATGGAAGAGTAGCCACAGAAAAATTTCGGGAGGCCGGAAAATGCAGTGTCAACTGGAACTGATTGATATTACGAAATCCTATAAGGGAAAACTGGCGCTGGATCACTTTTCCTATCGGTTTGACGCCGGGATCTACGGACTCTTGGGGCCAAACGGCGCGGGGAAATCCACCTTGATGAACATCATCACCCAGAACCTGAAAAGTGATGAGGGCAGGATCCTGTTAAACGGGGTGGAGGCGCGGAAGCTGAAGCAGCGCTATATCGCCCGGATCGGATATATGCCCCAGCAGCAGTCATTGTATGAGAATCTGACGCTGCTGCGCTTTATGTATTATATTGCAGCCCTCAAGGGAATGAAGAAAAAGGAAGCAGGAGAGCAGATTGAGGGACTGTTAAAGGATGTGGGGCTGTGGGAGGAACGCAGCAGATATATGGGCGGCTTTTCCGGCGGAATGAAGCAGCGTGCATTGGTGGCACAGGCGCTTTTGGGAAATCCGGATATCATTATTTTAGACGAACCTACGGCAGGGCTGGATCCCATCCAGAGGATGGGGATGCGGGAAATGATAGGGAAGCTTGCCCGGGACAGGATTGTGATCATTTCCACCCATGTGATCGCGGATATTGAAGCGATTGCCAAGGAGATACTGATGCTCCGGAAAGGAAAGCTTTTAAAAAAGCTGTCGCCGGAAACGGACAGGCTGAACGGAGAAAGTCTGGAGGATATGTATATCAGGTTGTTTGGATGAGGAGCGGCGATGATAAAAAACGAGTGGATCAAATTATTTCGAAACCGGGTGTTTCTTATCTTCTTTGCGGCGATATTTGCGTTTTACGGTTTTTATCTATACTGGTCGCTGGTAATTTATGTGAAATCAGGGGTTGCCGAACAGGCGCCTGCTTCTTATTATCAGGAGCTTACAAAGGAGCTGGAGGCCCTTTCCCTCACGGATGAGGAAAAGCTGGAGCTTCTTACGGAGCGGCGGAAGCAGATGGAGGAACTGGAGGGGACGATGATGTCCGGCCGGTTTGGTCTGACACAGCTTGTCTATGAGGAAGTGTGGGATGAGATAAGCAGAGGACTGCGTTATCAGGAGATTCGCACCGCCGTGGTAAGCAGCGCAGATAAGCAGCTTAAGAAGCTGGACAGGGGAAACTACGGCAGGCTGCAGCGGCGGTATCTGGAAAGCAGCCTGGAAAAAACGAAGGAGGTATATGGGAGGCTTACGGATGTGGCAGCCGTATCTGCCTATGCCAGAGGTCTGGAGGCACTGACAGATAATCCGGTGGCGGATATCTGTTGTCTGTTTATCGTTTTGCTGGCGGTATTTGAGCTTGTAACGGTGGAGCGGCAGAATGAGAGGATTATTTTGTCCAAGAGTACAGTGCGGGGAAGGAAGGTACATGCTTTTGTGAAGGCGGCGGTCCTGGGGGGCTTATGTATGCTTGTGACGGTGCTTCTGCTGCTGGAGGGCCTTCTTGTCATCGGACGGATTTATCCTATTCCGTCTCCTGCGGTTCCGGTACAGTCAGTGTATCCTTACTGCGCTTTGAAAATCAGCATCGGAGGATTTTTATGTCTGTATACGCTGTTAAAGATTCTGTTCTGCTTCTTGTGTACGGCTTTTGCATACGCTGTCTGCTGCATCTTACGTCAGGTCGTCCCCATTCTCCTGGTAATTCTCGGAGTGGGAGGGGCTTTTGTTTTCCTGTATCTGGGAATCCCGGAGACGTCTTATCTTGCGCCGCTGCGGGATGTGAGTCCGGTGGCGCTGGGGCAGGCGGGAGAGCTGCTGGAGCGTTACCGGTGCGTGAATATATTCGGGCTTGCCGTGAATCGGGCCGGGTTCGCCGCAGTTTTGCTCTGCGCAGGGACGGCTGCGCTTCTGGCAGCGGCGGTGAAGCTGTATATGACAGCGGAGGAAACAAATATTCTGGCGGATCGGCACTCGGTGTATGACAGGAAGCAGCGGTGGAGCGTAAACCTTTTCTGCCATGAATGTTATAAGACGTTTCTTTCCCAGAAGCTGATCCTTGTGCTGGCGCTGGCGGCGGTTGTTTCCGTCCCTTATCTGAAGCTGACAAATGCGGAAGGCGGGGACACCCTTACGGATTATCTTTATCGTATGTATTCTTCTTCCGTTGCGGGAGAATATACAGCTGAGATCCCGGACTATATCAGCCGGAAGCAGGAAGAGGTTCTCTCAGCCATGCAGCGTCCGGAGGTACAGGAGCGGGAAAAAATGGTATATGAGACGATGCTGGAGGCCCTGTCCCGGATGTCGGGGTATGCCGGGTATCTGTCGACCCGTGAAAACAGTTATTATCTTAATAATAATGCCTATATTGCGCTGACAGGCGGGAATGAGAGCGTCAACAGGAATACTCTCATGACATACATACTGATGTATGGGTTCGCCATTGTCTGCTTTGTGCTGACTATGTCCATTGATTATCAGAGAGGGGAAAACCGTATCATCCATTCCACGGAGAAGGGCAGGCGGCAGTATGTAAAGATAAAGGTCTTTATCGGAATGCTTATTTCGCTGGTACTTCTGGTTTTATTCTGGGCGCCCACACTGTGCAGCCGGCTGGCTGCGGAGGGTGTGGAGTATATTTTTGCGCCTGCCTGCAGCCTGCAGCATCTCTCGTGGGCAGGGGGAGAAATTTCCCTGTTTGGTTATCTGTGTCTGCTGTATGGAGCAAGGTATCTGTCCCTGCTGGGTGTGATGGCGTTTTCCTATCTGATGGAGCGAAAGGTGAAGAGCAGTATCACCGCTATTGTCTGTGTGTGCGCCGTTGTGGAAATCCCGCTTGCTGTGATGTTGATTCTCCATTGATTCTGATGCTGTTTTCTGCTATGATGTAAAAAACAATTTGACAAGTCGATACATTTCCGATATACTACATGTAATTTATTTCTCTATTGCGCTACCATGGTAGCACGTTAAAGTATAAAAGCGACAAAAAATAAGCAAGGGAGATCATGAGCGAGGGAGATCATAAGCATGATTACGGGAAAGCATCTGTTACATACACCGGAGGGCGTCAGGGACATCTATGGCGGGGAGTATAACCAGAAACTGGAAGTGGAAAACAGGCTCCATGAAAATATCAGGCTGTTTGGCTATGAAGAGATTCAGACGCCTACCTTTGAATTTTTTGATGTATTTTCAAAGGAAATCGGTACTACGCCCAGCCGGGAGCTGTACAAATTTTTTGACAAGGACGGCAACACTCTTGTGCTGCGGCCGGATTTCACGCCTTCCATTGCCAGATGCGCCGCAAAATATTTCGGGGAAGAAAATGTGCCCCTGCGGTTCAGTTACCTGGGAAACACTTTTACAAATACCTCCGACCTGCAGGGAAAGCTGAAGGAATCTACCCAGATGGGAGCGGAGCTGATAGGAGACGATTCCGTTGAGGCTGACGGGGAAATCATCAGTCTTGTGGTAAAGGCGCTCCTTCATGCGGGACTTGAACGCTTTCAGGTTACCATCGGTGAAGTGGAATATTTCAAAGGGCTTTGCGGAGAAGCGGGATTGGACGAGGAGACGGAGTTGGATCTGCGGGCCTGCATCTCCGGCAAGAATTATTTTGCGGCCCAGGAACTGCTGCAGGAGCGCAATGTGCAGGAACCTTACCACAGCCGTCTGCTGAAGGTGGCTGATATGTTCGGTGATATGTGTTCCCTGCCGGAAGCAAGGGCTATGGTAAATAATCCCCGTTCTCTGGGGGCCATAGAGCGGCTTGAGAAGCTTTATGAGGTACTGAAGGCTTACGGCGTTGCCGAATACATTTCCTTTGATTTAGGCATGTTAAGCAAATATAAATATTACACAGGCGTCATTTTCAAGGCATATACCTACGGCGTAGGCGACGCTGTTGTCAAGGGCGGGAGATATGACGGCCTGCTTCTCCGGTTTGGAAAGGAAGCTCCCGCAGTGGGTTTCTGTATCATGATTGACAGCGTCCTGGAGGCTCTGTCACGGCAAAAGGTGAAGATGCCTGCCCCTGAACCTGTTCAGACGGTTTATTACAACTCTGACAACTTCCCTGAAAAGCTTGCAGAGGTGCAGGAAATGAGGGCTGCAGGACATGCAGCAGCGTTACAAAGGAAACAGGGAATGGAGAGAGTATGAGATGAGTGAAGAAAGGTATCTGACCCTTGCCCTGAGCAAGGGGCGGCTTGCAAATAAAGCGCTGGAGCTGTTTGAGCAGATTGGAATTACCTGTGAGGAGATGAAGGATAAGTCCTCGCGGAAGCTGATTTTTGTAAATGAGGCATTACGTTTACGTTTTTTTCTGGCAAAGGGGCCGGATGTGCCTACCTATGTGGAGTACGGTGCGGCGGATATAGGCGTTGTGGGCCGGGACACCATACTGGAGGAAAACCGTAATGTCTATGAGGTTCTTGATCTGGGTTTCGGGAAATGCCGAATGTGTGTCTGCGGTCCTCCCTCTGCGGAAGAGCTTTTACGGCACCATGAGCGGATACGGGTAGCCAGCAAATATCCGAACATTGCCAGGGATTTTTTTTATAACAAAAAGCATCAAACCGTTGATATTATCAAGTTGAACGGTTCTGTAGAGTTGGGGCCGCTGGTGGAACTGTCGGACATGATTGTGGATATTGTGGAGACAGGCTCCACCCTGCATGAGAACGGACTTGAGGTACTTGAGGAGGTTTGTCCGCTCTCCGCCAGAATGATTGTGAACCCGGTCAGTATGCAGATGGAAACGGAGCGGATCAAAACGCTTGTAAATAAGCTGCAGACGGAGATCCAAACCGGCTGAACGCAGAGCCGCCGAAGGCCGGTTTGTTTAAAAAGCTATAAAAATAGGATAGGAAAGGTATAAGAAAGAATATGAAGATAATAAACCTGACAAAGGAGTCAAAACAGGGAATCCTGAACAATCTGCTGAAGAGAAGCCCTGATAATTATTCTCAATATGAGAATACGGTTCGTGAAATTATTGAAAAGGTGAAGACCGAAGGAGATAAAGCTCTGTTCGACTACACCCTGGAATTTGACAAATATGCCCTCAACGCCGGGAATATAAAGGTGACCCGGGCTGAAATTGAGGAGGCATATACAAAGCTGAAACCGGAGCTTGTGGACGTCATCCGGAAATCTGCAGAGAACATCCGGGCTTTCCACGCAAAGCAGCTTCGGAACAGCTGGTTTGACGCAAAGGAGGACGGCACTATTCTGGGGATGAAGCTGACTCCCATCGGGAAGGTGGGTGTGTACGTTCCCGGCGGGAAGGCGGCCTATCCCTCCAGTGTGCTGATGAACGTAGTTCCCGCCCGGGTTGCAGGTGTGCCGGAGATAATCATGACTACGCCTCCTGCGGCGGACGGCAGCGTCAATCCGGGGACGCTGGTGGCAGCTGACATTGCGGGAGTGAATACCATTTATAAGGCGGGCGGGGCCCAGGCCATTGCAGCCCTTGCCTTTGGTACGGAGTCTGTGCCTAAGGTTGACAAGATAACAGGCCCCGGCAATATCTTTGTGGCATTGGCAAAAAAGGCTGTGTACGGCCATGTCAGTATTGATTCCATTGCCGGCCCCAGTGAAATCCTGGTGCTTGCGGACGAGACGGCGAACCCGAAATATGTGGCTGCAGATTTGCTTTCTCAAGCGGAGCATGACGAGCTTGCCAGCGCTATATTGATTACTGATTCAAGGGAACTGGCGGAGCAGGTTTCTGCCCGTGTGGACGAATTCACCGCACAGCTGGAACGCAGGGAAATCATCCGGAAATCCCTGGACAATTACGGTTACATTTTGGTGGCTGAAAGCCTGGAGGAAGGAATAGAGGCGGTAAATGAAATTGCTTCCGAGCATCTGGAAATCCTGACGGCAGATCCCTTCCGGGTTATGACAAAAATACGCAATGCAGGAGCCATTTTCCTGGGCGAATATGCTTCCGAGCCTCTGGGCGACTACTTTGCAGGACCCAACCACATACTGCCGACCAACGGAACCGCAAAGTTTTTCTCACCGCTGAATGTAGATGATTTTATCAAAAAGACCAGTATCATTTCTTATTCAAGGGAGGCCCTGGAACAGGCGCACAAGGATATTGAAACCTTTGCGGACAGCGAGGGGCTGACGGCGCACGCCAACAGTATTCGGGTGCGGTTTGAGTAAACGGGAGGACTACATGAGCAGAACAGCAGAAATCAATCGGAAAACGAAGGAAACGGATATTGCCTTAAGCCTGAATCTGGACGGTACGGGGCAATCGGAGATTTCCACGGGCATCGGCTTTTTTGACCATATGCTGGAAGGCTTTTCAAAGCACGGTTTTTTTGATTTAACCTGCCGGGTAACCGGAGATCTTCATGTGGACGGACATCACACCGTGGAGGACACGGGCATTGTCTTAGGGCAGGCTCTTGCCAAAGCCATGGGAGACAAGAAAGGTATCCGGCGTTACGGTTCCTTTATCCTTCCCATGGATGACGCTCTGGCGCTTTGCGCCATAGACCTGTGCGGAAGGCCGTATCTGGGCTTTGAATGTACTTTTCCTGCCGCCCGGGTGGGGGAGCTGGACACCCAGCTGGTAAGAGAATTTTTTTACGCCGTATCTTACAGCGCAGGCATGAATCTGCATATCAGGATGCTGGACGGCTGCAATGCGCATCATATGATTGAGGCCGTGTTCAAGGCCTTTGCAAAGGCGCTGGATCAGGCCGTTGGCTTTGACCCCCGGATCTCGGACGTGCTGAGCACGAAAGGCAGTCTGTAATATCGTATGAATGGAAAACAGGAGAGAAAAATGGCAGTTAAGAAATTTGTTCCTTGTATTTATCTTTACCGCGGCCATGCGGTGAAAAGCCTCAAAGATACCGCAGTGGCGGAGACAGATCCCCTGCGGCTTGTGCAGCTTTACAATGAAAACGGCGCCGACGAGTTGATTGTGTTTGACATGTCGGAGGGAGATGAAGAGCATGAAGCGGCGCTGGATCTTCTGAAGGAAATCTGTTCCTCAGCGGAGATGAACGTGATAGGGGCAGGCGGCGTCAGGCGCATGGAGGATGTTAAGAAGCTTCTGTATGCAGGCTGTAAACGGGCTGTCCTGGACTATGAAAAGGAGGAAAATATCGCCATCACGGAGGAGGTGTCTCTGAAATTCGGCCGGGATAAGCTGCTGGTGTCCTACAATGACCCTGCTGTGCTGGAGGCAAACAGAGAACTGATTGAACGGTATATCTCAGGGCTGATTCTCATGAACCCTCACCGGATTCGGGAGACAGAGAGTATTACGGAATTACCCTTTTATGTGCAGATTAACCGGATTGCCCTGAATAAGCTGCTGGAAATCCTTTCCTACCGGAATGTCTGCGGCATTACCGGCAATACCATCAATGACAATTATGGGGAGATTGGCGCGCTCAAGGGAATGTGCATGGAAAGCGGCATCCCCGTGGAAACCTTTGCGGCGGCTTATGAGTGGTCTGATTTTAAGAAAAACAGAGACGGTCTGGTGCCAGTGGTGGTACAGGATTACAGGACGCTGGAGGTGCTGATGGTGGCCTATATGAATGAGGAGGCTTATCTGAAGACCCTTTCCACGGGCCGCATGACCTATTTCAGCAGAAGCCGGAATGAGCTGTGGCTGAAGGGAGGAACCAGCGGCCATTACCAGTATGTGAAAAGCCTGACTGCGGACTGCGATATGGACACCATTCTGGCAAAGGTGTCGCAGGTGGGAGCCGCCTGCCACACGGGTGCCAGAAGCTGCTTTTTCAATGAGATTGCAAGGAAGGATTGTGAAGTCAGCGAAAACCCGCTTCAGGTCTTTGAGGACGTGCTGAACGTCATTAAGGATCGCCGGATTCATCCCAAGGAGGGCTCCTATACCAACTACCTCTTTGACAAGGGAATCGACAAGATTTTGAAAAAGCTGGGGGAGGAAGCCACGGAGATTGTCATTGCCGCCAAGAATCCAAACGCCAACGAGGTAAAATACGAAATGAGCGATTTCCTGTACCACATGATGGTGCTTATGGTGGAAAAGGACATAAGCTGGGAGGAAATCACCTCGGAGCTTGCCAACCGCTGACAGGCTGTTATTTGCCTGCCTGGTCAGAAAGATCTTTGTAATAATAACTACGGCTCAGAACCCCACAGGGACTGTAGAAGTAATCGAAATATCGCAAAAAAGCTTCCGTCAAACGGAAGCTTTTTTCAGGCACGACTCTATATAACACTCTACCAGATAATAAAAGAAAAGTCTAGTATTTTTTTGATTTTACCTTATACTTTTAAGTACGACAGGAGGTGCCAATGAAAAATACGGACAGAAAATCAGAAGAGAGGTATCTGCGGGATACCATGCAGGTGATTGCGGACAATCTGGAAAATTACGGCGGCGAGGTATCCCGTATGCAGGGGGAGATTGACGAAATGCTGGAGCATTACCATGACAATGACGTGGAGCTCTGGACGCTGCTGAATAATACCATTACCCTGCACGACCACATGAAACGGGCTATGGAGCGAAATCAGCGGGCCACTCAAAAGCCCTACTTCGGCAGGATCATTTTCCGGGATGAAACCCTTGGAACGGAAGAGTCCCTCTACATCGGAAAGGGAGGCATATCCAAGGACAATACGCACTGGATAGTGGTGGACTGGCGGGCGCCGGTGGCCAACGCCTACTATGAAAACGGGCTGGGAAACTGCAGCTATGCCGCGCCGGAGGGGAAGGAGATTCCCATTGACCTGAAGCTGAAGCGCACCTTTGAAATCGCGGAAGGAAAGCTGCTGGATTTCTTTGACACAGAGGTGGTGGCAAACGACGATCTGCTGATGAAGTACCTGTCCAAAAACAAAGAGGCAGTGCTTGGCGAGATTGTGGCTACCATTCAGAAGGAGCAGAACGAGATTATCCGTAAATCTCCCTACCACAATGTGATTGTACAGGGCGTTGCAGGTTCGGGCAAGACGACCGTCGCCATGCACCGGATTTCCTATATTCTGTATAATTACCGGGAGCGTTTTAAGCCGGAGGATTTTTATATTGTGGGCAGCAACCGCATCCTCTTAAATTATATTACGGGGGTTCTGCCGGATCTGGACGTCTATGGCGTAAGGCAGATGACCATGGAACAGCTGTTTATCCGACTGTTGTATGAGGACTGGGATGACAAGAGATACAGCGTGAAATCTGTTTCCGGGTATACCGGGGCCAAACGTATTGTGTCTGAAGGTACGGTACCTGAGCATACGGCGTCTGAACGCATTGTATCAAAACACAGGGACGTCATCCGGGGAACGGAGGAGTGGTATCTGGATCTGGAGGCCTTTATCCGGGAACTGGAGTGGAACACTATCCGGCGCGAAAGCGTTTATCTTGATCCCAGACAATTTGTGGAGGGCCTGGAAAACGGCAGAAACGGCATTTATGACAGACGGGAGGAGGATGAAAAGGCAGGGATACCGCCCCGGCCGGTATGCCTGGCAGAGGGCGCGGCTGTGGAACGTTATATCACGCAGAATCCGACGGTTTCCATTCAAAGCAAGATCAATATGCTGAATGAACGCCTGGTAAATAAAATTAAAGAAGAATTTCTGGGAAAGGGCGTCAAATATACAGAAGGCGAGAAAAAAGCTATTTTACAGGCTTATCGGGGGTATTACGGCGGGCGGCAGTGGAAGAAATCCATTTATGAGCTGTATGCGGAGTTTCTTGCAGGGCAGTGGGAAAAATATGGCGCAGCTTTTGCATCATCCCGACAGGGAGCCTCCGGAAAAATCGTCTGCGACAGCGGTACGTCCGAAGGGCAGGCCGGCGCTGCCGGGGAGAATGCCTTCGACGTATATGACCTTGCGGCGCTGGCGCTTCTGTATAAACGGGTAAAGGAGACGGAGGTTATCAGCGAAGCACACCATATCGTCATTGACGAGGCCCAGGATTTCGGCATGATGGCTTACCGTGTACTGCACGCCTGCATCAGGGACTGTACCTATACCGTTATGGGCGACGTGTCCCAGAATATTCATTTCGGCTTCGGCTTAAGCGACTGGGAAGCCCTGAAAGCGCTGCTTCTGCCTGACCCCATGGACTCCTTCGGCGTCTTGCGCAAAAGCTACCGGAATACGGTGGAAATATCGGAATTTGCCACAAACATACTGCGGCACGGAAGCTTTTCCGTTTATCCGGTGGAGCCAATTATACGACACGGGAATCAGGTGGCGGTGGAACAGCTGGCAGAGGATGTTTCTGCAGAGAATCTGGCAGAACGGGCCGCCGGAATCTGCCGCCGCTGGCAGGAACAGGGCTGCGATACCATTGCCGTCGTATGCCGGAATGCCGGGGAAGCCGGCTTATGGGCAGGGCAGCTGGCAAAGCATATTGAGATAATGGAAAGCGATCTGGAAAAGGCCAGCTTCGGCAAAGGGATCATGGTGCTGCCTGTGGAATATACCAAGGGACTGGAATTTGACGCGGTGCTGATACTGAATCCCACAAGGAAGGCGTACCCGGTGGATGACGGTCATGCCAAGCTGCTGTATGTGGCCGCCACCCGGGCGCTGCATGAGCTTCATATCCTGTGCCGGGGCGACCTTACCGGGCTGATTTCCGCGAGCAATGAGCCAAGCGGATGCATTGGCATCCGTTTGGCGAATGACGCGCGGGTCACATACCCCGATGCTATATCTTGCTCGACACCTCATATGCCTGCATCGGGATTGGTGATTGCAGACAAGGCGCCGGAAAGAACTGCCAGAACGGTGCAGGGGCCAGTGCCGGAGGCTGACGGGACAGGAAAGGGCACAGGGACAGATGCGGTTTCATCCGGTACAAAACGAAAAGCTGTGGTTTCCGTAAAACAGAAAACAGCCGCTCCCTCAAAGAACATCGGTGCGACGCCGGCCACCATAACCGATTCGCATATTTCTTCAAAGGGCGTACCTGAAGAAAAGCCTTCCGGTCCGCAGGAAACAGCCTGCGCCTTTGGCGATATGCCCGCCACGGAGCAGCTCCGCCCCAGAGGTCATTCCAAAATCAATCTGGCTGTGAAATGGGTGTCAAAGCAGGCAGACGGCCTGTATCTGCAAAGCCAGTACGGTACGCTTCGCATCAGTCCGGTGGGGAGCGGCATCATCCGCACGACCTTTGCCAGAGGAACAGTGTTGAAGGGAGACGCCCATCCTTTGATTGCCGTTCAAAAGGCAGGGGGAAGCTGGAAATACCGGGACAGCGGCAGACTGGTAGAGCTTACTACCGGAGAAGTTACGGTACAGATAGAAAAAGCATCCGGGGCGGTTCAATATCTGGACGCAAAGGGAGCCGTTCTCTTGAGCGAACGCAGGCAGGAGAGCCGGCAGTGTGACGAAAAGGGCTCCTGGCTGTTCCTGGAACTGCAGAAGGGAGAGCAGCTGTTTGCAATGGGCCCTGCCGGGCAGGGCGGACTGAAGCTTCGGGGCGGCGCCAGATATATTTCCACGGGAGAGGGCCTTCCCTTTCTGCTGTCGGATAAGGGCTACGGCATTTTACCCGCCTCCTCAGGCCCGGTTATCAGCTGTGATATTCCCGCCTACGGCACTTATCTCTATCTGGAGGGGCAGGGACAGCAGGATTACTATTTTGTGGCGGGAAAGCAACAGCAGAATATTATAAACGCCTATAAATTCCTCTGTGGAGACCTGTAACGGAAGCTTCACCGGGACAGAGTCTCCACCCATGCTTCAATTTTTTCCTCATAGTCTGCGGAAATAATTTGGTACACCTTTTCCGCAGTAATGCCCAAAACGGATGTCCCGTTTGTATCCAGGGCAACTACCGCCGCAAAAAGCAGGACTGCCAGCAGGACGCGAAGCCGGAAGGAGGACTGGGGAGGCTGCTCCCACGCAGGATCATCCCCGTTTTCCTCCCAGGGGCGCACGCTTTCCCTGCCATACAGAATTCTTTCCCGGTTACCCATATCGTATCTGTCCTCTTTATAACGGGATCGTATCTGTTGAATCAGTTGTAATTTCCGTTCCGTATTCACATCCTTCATTACTGTTCGTCCGGTTTTTATTATTTATTACAGGATATGTCTTCAACGGATGGGACAGAACCTTTTGCCGAAAAAAATATTGTTGAATTTCAGAAAATATAATAGTAATATAGATACAGAAAGCTTTAAAGCAGGAAAAACATATTTAAAACCAAGGGAGAGGCGAAAAGTTATGAAAAGAGAAAAGCTGATATTACTGGCGGCAATGCTCGGATTGACGCTTACAGCCTGCGGGAATCCCAAAGAGACGTCAGGGACGACGCCGGGCAGTACCGGAGCAGACAGGAACTTTGAAGGTACCACAGAAGATAATACCCGGGAAATACCTTCGGAAACGCCTTTGGAAACGGAAAATCTTCCGGCTTCGCAGGAATACATTTCCGAAAACGGCGCATATAGGATAATCCTGCTGGAAGGACTTACACAGACGGATATGGAGATTCCGCCCGGAACTACCATGATAGAATTGTCCAATGAAACTGAAAGGACAGGTTTTTCCTGTATTTTTCTGGGAGGCTCCAAAGTGAACATCCCGGGAAATCCGGATGACATTGAAAGCCTGGCGGATTATGCGGATTATATAACGGATCTGTGTCTGGACGGCACCGGCATGACAGTGAGCTGGGAGGATACGGATGCACCTTCCTCCGCCGGCGCCGATCAGTGCCTTGCAAGGAAGGGCGAGGCTCGAATCGGACTCAGCAGGGGATTGGCTTATGGTTATTATGTCGAATCGGCAAACTGTTATCTGGCAATGATCATTATCGGAAATAATGACGACGTGGAAGAAGCCATGCAGGTTATTTCATTAGAAGTATCAGACGAAGCAGTGGGACAGAGCGGCACAGTAGACTTTATCAACGGAATGACAGCGGTACTGGACTCCGTAAACGGGGCCAATCTTCGGGAAACCTTTAAAATGCTGGCTGACATGGGATCCGGAGAAGAGGATCTGGAAATGCTGGCAGTCCAGGCAAGACAGGCGCTGTCAGGCAGCTGGGGCATAGAGGACGCAGCCGATTTAGCGGATATGGCGGACTGGCTGATGAATGAGGGACATAATCAGGAGGCTTTAACGCTTCTTCAGGAATATGGCGGAACCGACGCAGCAGACCGCAATGCCTTTGCAGCTGCTCTTGGGGAACAAAATGCGGATGAGGAAACGCAAATCTACCTTCTGGCGGCCTATGACGCATGGGCAGCCTACGGAGAAGGCGCTATTGCCGCCTGGGATTTAAGCAGGGTAGGAACCATTATGAGTTTTGGCTATGCAGCCGGTTACTGTACCTACGAGGAAGCCATGGACAAAATACTGGAAGCCGCAGAAAAGGCGCAGCAGCTTTATGGCTCATGGGAGGACTTTAACAGAAGCTATCTTTATGGTTATTCCTATTGGGCAGAGGAATCGCTGGATGATCCGAACAGCAGCGCCGCAGAACGCGCAGAACTGGTAAGCGGCATGGAAGCTCAGGCAAACGGGCCTTTTTCCACAGACTGGAATATGGAACTGAAAAAAGAATGGTAAGGAAAAACAACGGCGGCCGCATTGGCTGAATTCTTCAGCTGTGAGGCCGTCATTTATCAACCTTCGAATTTGCAAAAGGAAACAGGATATGATAGAATGGCTTCATGGAGGTTTCGCGTGATGAACCATAACCGTCTTGCTCTTTCCGATGACATTTTGATGAAGGTAGAAAAGCCGGAGCGCTATATCGGTCATGAAGTGAATTCCGCAGTTAAGGACAGGAACGCCGTTTCTGTCCGTTTCTGCATGTGTTTTCCTGATGTGTACGAAATCGGCATGTCCCATCTGGGCATACAGATTTTATATGATATGTTCAATTCCTGGGAGGATGTGTGGTGCGAGAGAGTGTATTCTCCCTGGCTGGATTTGGACGCCATTATGCGCAGGGAGCATATTCCTTTGTTCGCCCTGGAGTCTCAGGATCCTGTGAAGAATTTTGACTTTCTCGGCATTACCATCCAATACGAGATGTGTTATACCAACATTCTCCAGATTCTTGATCTTGCGCAGCTTCCGCTGTCAGCGGCGGAGAGGGGAGAGGACTGCCCTGTTGTAATCGGCGGCGGCCCCTGTACTTACAATCCGGAGCCCCTGGCGGATTTTTTTGATATATTTTATATCGGGGAAGGCGAGACGCAATACCGCCGCCTTCTGGATATTTATAAGGAATGTAAGGCCCATGGTCTGGGACGGGTGGAATTCCTGCGGCGGGCAGCAAAAATACCCGGCATGTATGTGCCCCGGTTTTATGAGACAACTTACCATGAGGACGGTACCATTAAAAGCTTTCTGCCCATAGAGGAGGGCATTCCGGCCAGAATCAGAAAAGAAATCCAGATGGATGTGACGGATACCTACTATCCCATGAAGCCCATTGTGCCTTTTATCAAGATTACCCAGGACAGAGTGGTGCTGGAAATCCAGAGAGGCTGCATCCGGGGCTGCAGGTTCTGTCAGGCGGGACAGCTGTATCGTCCCGTGCGGGAGCGGGATGTGGGAACCCTGAAGCAATGGGCCATGGAAATGCTGCAAAACACCGGCCAGGAGGAAATCACCTTAAGTTCCTTAAGCTCCAGCGATTACAGCAGACTGCCTGAGCTGATTGATTTCCTGTTGGAGGAATGCGGCAGGAAACATATTAATATATCCCTGCCCTCCCTGCGCATTGACGCTTTTTCCCTGGATGTGATGAGCAAGGTTCAGGACGTCAGGAAATCCAGTCTTACCTTTGCCCCCGAGGCCGGAAGCCAGCGGCTTCGCAATGTAATCAACAAGGGATTGACGGAGGAAGTCATACTGAAGGGCTCCGCCCTTGCATTTGAGGGGGGCTGGACAAGGGTAAAACTGTATTTTATGCTGGGACTGCCTACCGAGACGGAAGAGGACATACGGGGCATCGCAGAACTCAGCAATAAGATTGCCGCCGTGTTTTTCGACACCGTTCCCAAGGAAAAGCGTGTGAACGGGAGAGTGCAGATTGTGACCAGTACCTCCTTTTTTGTCCCCAAGCCCTTTACCCCTTTTCAGTGGGCAAGACAGTGTACAGAGAAGGAATTTGTAGAAAAGGCATACCAGACCAGGAAGGCCATTTCCGAACAGTTAAATCAGAAGAGCATTAAATATAACTGGCACGAGGCGGACGCCAGCGTGATGGAAGGCGTGCTGGCAAGAGGCGACAGACGGCTGGGAGAGGTCATCCGACGAGTCTATGAGAAGGGCAGTATCTACGATGCCTGGGGTGAATGCTATGATCATGATCGATGGGTCAGCACCATAGAGGAGTGTGGCCTTTCCGTTGATTTTTACACCCACAGGGAACGCCCCCTGGACGAGCTTTTGCCCTGGGATTTTATCGACTGCGGCGTTACAAAGGAATATCTGATGCGGGAATGGGAAAAAGCCGGGAAAGCGGAAATTTCGCCAAACTGCAGACAGCAATGCCAGGGCTGCGGCGCTGCCAGATTTGGAGGCGGCGTGTGTACAGAGCGGCAGGAGCAGGTGCTGGTAACGGGAGGCTGCTAAGTTTGTGCCGTCGAGGCTGCATGAATGGGGGTATAAGTGTGAAATTGAGGATCAAATTCAAAAAATATGGTCCGGTTCGCTTTATCGGTCATCTGGATGTCATGCGTTTCTTTCAGAAAGCCATACGGAGAGCAGGACTGGACATAGCATATACAGGAGGCTTCAGTCCTCATCAGGTTATGACATTTGCCGCGCCTCTGGGCGTCGGTCTGGAAAGCAACGGAGAATATATGGATATCGAAGTCCATTCTCTGAAATCCAGTCAGGACGCAGTGGACAGGCTTAACAGAGCCAGCGTCTGCGGTATTGAAATTCTGTCTGCAAGAGTGCTTCCGGAGAATGCGGGAAACGCTATGGCCAGCGTAGCTGCCGCTTCTTATACCGTGTGCTTCCGGGAGGGACGCGCTCCCGGGACGGATATTGCACAGGCGCTTCCGGCCTTCCTTGCAAAAGGAAAAATCCCCTATATAAAAGAGACCAAAAAAGGAATAAGGGAGCTTGATTTAAAGCCGGGTATCTATGAACTGACATGGGACGGCGCGGCTTTTTTCATGCTGGTGGACGCCTCCAGTTCCGGAAATATTAAGCCGGGGCAGGTAATAGAAGCGCTTTTGGCAGAGACAGGGGAAGCGCTGCAGGAAAACGCTCTTCTGATTACAAGAGAAGATGTGTATACCATTGCAGAAGGAACTACTGCAGACGCCGCCGGCCGCTTTATATCCCTGGGAGAAATCGGAGAGATTGCCTTATGAGCCGTAAAATTGCAGAAAAATCAGCCGTAACAATTGCAGAGGAAGAAACGGACAGCAGAAAAACGGATGAAGGTAAACTGATTTTCACTCGTTATCGCAGGAAAAGCGGTGTTTTTTTGCTGAAAAAGGATAAACTGACCGTGGCGGCCTTTCCGGCAGAAAGCCGGGTAGGGGAAATCTATCTGGCCCGGGTTGCAAATGTGGCAAAGAATATTGACGCCTGCTTTGTGGAAATACAGCCGGGGGAAATCTGTTTTCTTCCTTTGAAGGACGCACAGTTTCCCTTCCTGCTGAATCGGAGCTTTGACGGGCGGATTCTGGAGGGAGACGAACTGGTGGTGCAGATTACCCGGGATGCCCAGAAGACAAAACAGCCGTCTGTCACAGCCCATATTTCCCTTTCAAACGATTATTTTGCCCTTGTCTTTGGCCCCACCCGTGCAGGCTTTTCCGCAAAGCTTGCAGCAGATGAAAAGAAACTGCTGGAAAAAAAGCTGAAAGAGGCAGACGTTACAGTGGGCGGATGCTTGGTGCAGCCTTCAGGGGACAATATATCTCAGGCTTTGCCGGGGCTGCCCTCCCTTGGATTGATTGTCAGGACAAGAGCTGCAGAACTGGCAGAATCGGATGCCACACTGATTAAAGAGCATTTTCAGCGCTTTCTGGAAGAGTTCCTTAGCTTTTTCAGGAATGCCGTCCACCGTACCTGCTTCAGCTGCCTGAAAAAGAACAGTCTCATTGACAATATCATGTCTGAGTTTTTAACCAATCTGGCAGCCCCGGAGGAATTTTCAGAGCTGCTTACCGACGATCCTCTGATATATGCGCAGCTGGAGGAATACAGAAACGCTCATCTGACGGAGAAAAGCCTGCGCCTGTACGAGGATGCCCTGCTTTCTCTGTCAAAACTGTACAGTCTGGAAAGCAGGGTAGAAGAAGCTCTGACAGAGCGTGTGTGGCTCAAATCCGGCGGTTATCTGATGATTCAGCCCACAGAAGCGCTCACTGTCATCGACGTAAATTCCGGCAAATATGAGGGCAGGAAAGATGATTTTCTCAGGGTAAATTTGGAGGCGGCACAGGAGACGGCAAGGCAAATACGGCTTCGCAACCTTTCCGGTATCATTATAGTGGATTTCATCAATATGAAAGAGGCGGAGAGCAGGGCAGAAGTAATGGACTGCCTGAAAAAGCATGTACACAGGGACAGAGTAAAAACAACGGTTGTGGACATGACGCCCCTTGGGCTGGTGGAAATTACCCGTAAGAAAATAACAAAACCCCTCAGGGAAACGCTGTCCGGAGGAAATTTATCATGAAATTTTTGAAATTTGAAAAAGTGCGGGACGGAAAATATCTGAAAAATTATGAAATCACTTATTTAAACAAATCCGGGCGGGAAAAGAAATATGAAATTGTCAGCCGAAGGGAACTGCAGGGAATCGAGGATGTGGGCGGGAAACCCAGCGGCGTGTCCATTGTGGCAACCTGTGAAGGGAAATTGCTCCTTTTACATGAATTTCGCATGGGTGTAAACCGGACTATTTATAATTTATGCGCCGGAATGCTGGACGCTGACGAGTCCATTGAGGACTGCATTGCACGGGAACTTTTTGAAGAAACGGGGCTGCGGGTAAAAACCATCAAAAAAATTCTGCCGCCTTCCTTTGCCGCCGTGGCTATTTCCGACACTACCACCTATATTGCCTTTGTGGAAGCCGAAGGCACTTTTGAGGATCACACCTCCGATAATGAACAGATTGACGCAGGCTTTTACACAAAGAGCCAAGTTTCCCGGCTTTTGGAAACAGAACTATTCAGTTCCAGAGCCCAAATGGCGGCGTATTTCTTTACGGAATATGGGCTGTGAGAGTACATCGGTGACGGATCTAACTATGCGCAAAAGACAACTTTAACGAATAGTTGGCACGAATTCTGAGCAAGCCTATTCGTTATCAGCAAGGCGCCAACTGATTCGTTAAAGTTGTTGTATAGTTGGCACGAATTCCATGCAAGCCTATTCGTTATCAGCAAGGCGCCAACTGATTCGTTAAAGTTGTTGTATAGTTGGCACGAATTCTATGCAAGCCTATTCGTTATCAGTAAGCGCCAACTGATTCGTTAAAGTTGTCATGTCATAAATTATTTGGTATCTATGTCATCTGCGGATTTTCTGTTAGGTTCATTGCCGGCAGTTGCCACCTTACCGGCCAGGAATCCGGAAAGGACTGCCTGCAGATCCACGCCTGTAGATTCCTTCAGACCGTCTGTGACCTGCACAACGGTGCCCATAATATCCTTCATCAGCTTGGAAGAATTTCCCTCACCATACATGGTGATCCTGTCAACGCTGTTAAGAGGTTCTGCTGCATTCTTAACCACTTCAGGAAGCGCTTTAAAGTACATTTCCAGGACTGCGGCTTCACCCATCTTAGCCATAGCTTCCGCTTTTTTCTCGATACCTTCCGCCTCGGCAACGGATTTTGCCCGAATGGCCTCTGCCTCCGCCAGACCTCTGGTACGGATACCTTCAGCCTCCTGTTCCATGGTGAATTTCTTGGCTTCAGCCTGTGCCTTCATGGCTTCGGCTTCCTTCTCGGTCTCGAATTTCTTTGCCTCAGCTTCCCGCTGGCGTTCATACAGCTGTGCGTCAGCCTGTTGCTGCTTTGCAAATCTTTCCGCTTCCGCCTTCTTTTTCACCTGGGCATCCAGAGCCTGTTCCATGACCTCGGCTTCCCGCTGCTTTAAGAGGATTTCCTTTTCCTGCTTTGCGATATTCGCGTTTGCAGTGGTAATTTCCACAGTTTTTCGCTGTTCCTCCTCCTGAATCTTATAGGCCGCATCAGCCTCCGCCTTCTTAATATCCGATTCACGCTTCAGTTCAGCCTTCTGAATAGCCAGTTCATTCTGTTTCTTGGCGATCTCAGATTCTGCATTAACCTCGGCTTCATTAGCCTCACGTTTTGCATTGGCCTGTGCCTTGGCAATTTCCTTTTCGCTCTCCGCACGGGAAATAGCTGCGTTCTTTTGAATTTTTACAATGTTATCCACGCCCAGGTTCTCAATAACGCCGTTGCCGTCCACAAAGTTCTGTACATTAAAGCTGATAATGTCCAATCCCATGGCTGCAAGATCCGGTTCCGCATTCTCCTTTACCAGAAGCGCAAACTTCTGACGGTCGGACACCATTTCCTCCAGCGCCATCTTTCCTACGATTTCACGCACATTGCCTTCCAGAACCTCCCTTGCCACACGTCCGATGTACTCCGCGTTCTTGTTCAGGAAGTTTTGTGCCGCCAGCTTCAGGCGCTCTTCATTGTCGCTGATTTTCACATTGACGGTGGCGTCCACATTAATATTAATGTAATCAGCGGTAGGAACCGCGTTGGACGTTTTTACGTCAATAGGGATCAGCTGCAGGTTCAGCTCATCCTTTCTCTCAAGAAAAGGAATCTTAACTCCCGCCTTACCAATCAGCACTTTTGGGTCTTTTCTCAGGCCGGAAATAATAATCGCCGTGTCGGGCGACGCCTTGACATAGCCTGTAAAAAAGATTAAGAGAAACAGAAGAATAATAGCCGCTACAGTAACTCCAATAAACATACACTCTCTCCTTTCGTTTTTACATAAATTTGGTTTCTGCCTTCTGAAGTCATTATCTCATAAAGCCGCTTCCCGGGAAACAGGCACATGGCTATATTAAGCCCCGCTAATATGGGAAAAAGCGCACGAAATCAGTGAAAAAGCTCTTCCGAATCAAGAAATATGGTAAAAGGGCCGTCATTCAACAGCGCAACATTCATTTCAGCGCCGAAGCTCCCCTCTTCCACTACTGCCGTCTCACGCCTGCAGCAGTCAATTATGTATCGGTACAGTTCATTGGCCAAATCCGGCTGGCCTGCATTCGTAAAGGAAGGCCGGTTGCCCTTCCGGCAGTCCGCATAAAGCGTAAACTGCGAAATCAGCAGCAAATGTCCCTCCACTGTCTTCAGATCAAGGTTTGTCTTGCCGTTCTCATCCTCAAAAATACGGAGTCCCAACAGCTTTTTCACCATTTTATCGGCAATCTCTTTTGTGTCCTCTCCGCTGATGCCTATGAAAACCAGCAGCCCCCGTCCAATCTTCCCGATAACCTTTCCCTCTACGGATACGCTGGCCTCATTTACTCTCTGAATCAGAAATCTCATGATCCTTATTACCCTTCTGCTCTGTATTGTCTGTGTCTGTTATATCTTTATCCGGTGCATTTTCTTTTTTTTCGGTGACTTTTACAGGCCAGGAAAAATGCCATCCTCCTTTAGCCAAATGTCTTTGCTTTCGTTTGGACGCTGTATGGCTGTTCTCCGCAGGAATGACTTCGTGGAATCCCTCTTCATCTACATATTCCAGCTTTTCATATTGATTTGTTTCCGTGGGCAGCTGCTTCTTCGTCAGCGCCATATTCACGGCGGCGCGGACAGCCGCATAAATTACCGCCAGAATAGGTACGCCGATAATCATGCCGAACACACCAAACAATCCGCCGAAGAAAGTAATTGCAAAAATAACCCAGAATCCGGTCAGTCCGGTGGAGCTTCCCAGAATCTTCGGCCCGATAATATTGCCGTCAACCTGCTGTAAAATAAGAATAAATATCACGAAATACAGACAGTTCAAAGGGTGCAGCGGATCCACAACAAAAATCAGCAGGGTGCAGGGAACCGCACCCAGGAAAGGGCCGAAAAAGGGTATGATGTTGGTGACTCCGATGATAACGCTTACCAGCGCCGCATAGGGGGTCTTCATAATGGATGTACCGATAAAACACAGGATTCCGATAATAATGGAATCTATAATTTTCCCGCCCAGAAATCCGATGAAGGTCTGGTGGGTAAAACGAAAATTTTTAATCAGTATATTGGAGGTATCCTGCTCAAATATGGCATAACTCATTTTTTTCGCCTGACCTGCAAACTTTTCCTTGCTGGCCATCATGTAAATGGAAATGATAAATCCTATGACAAAATCCCACAGACCGCCTACGACGTTGAGAACGCTCAGTGAAACCGTCTTTATCAGACCTGCTGCGGTATTCGGCAGATCGTTCGTAACCCATTGTTCCAGTTCGCCGGAGTATTTGTTGACGGTCTTGATCACATAATCTCCCACGTCAGGATTGTCCTCCAGCGCTTTGTTCAGCCATTTGGTGATATTTGCGGTATAGGAATCAAAATTCTTAACAATATTCTGTATACTGGGGACAATCTGGGATATCAGCATGGATATCAGGAGATAGATCAGTCCCACAAACAAAAAGGCAGTAATCAGGATGCTGACTCCCCGGATAACGGATTTTTTCTTTTTTCCGTCTTTTATTTTCAGTTTTTTACAGAGAGGAAACAGTATTTTCAGTTCCACAAAATTCAAAACAGGCGTGAGCAGATATGCTATGGCCATTCCCACCACCACCGGCATCAAAATGTCCGTGAGGGTATTGATGCCGGATTTGATGTTGGAGCTGTGGAACACAAAATAGTAAAAAACTATTGCGGCGGCGATTGCCAGAAATGCAGTAAGTCCCCAGCGAAAATACTTGTTGTTGATTTTAAATTTCATTCAGGTATCCCTTCTTCAAGCGTATAAGATATATTTCTATCATACACTTAATTTTTCGATACCACAAGTGTTTATTTTGCCTTCATTGCTTCTATGGGCATCAGGTTAAAGCGGATGAAAAAGCCTCTGTCATGGCGGCATACGGGACATACATAAGGCGCACTTGTCCCCTTATATACAAAGCCGCAGTTTAAACACATCCACTCCTCTTCCACATCGGACACAAACAGCTTTCCTTCCTTTATGAGTTCCGCATATCTTCCAAAACGGTCTCCGTGTATTTTTTCAATATCGGCAATCTGGAAAAAGGAAGCCGCTATCCTCTCAAATCCTTCTTCTCTGGCTTTTTCTCCAAAATTTTTGTAAACGTCGTCATGCTCCTCATACTCATTATGCTGTGCCATACTGAGCAGGTCTGCAATATCCTCGGAAATATCCACAGGATATCCTCCGTCGATAAAAATGCTTTTACCTGCCATTTCCTGCAGATGCTGATAGAAAATTTCCGCATGCTCCTTTTCCTGAGACGCCGTAAAGGCAAATATGGCGCTTATGACGTGCATACCGTTTTTCTCCGCCTGGGAGGCGGCAAAGGTATAGCGGTTGCGGGCCTGACTTTCTCCTGCAAACGCCCTCATCAGGTTATCCTTGGTTACACTGTTTGCAAATTCAACTGCCATTATTTCATCTGTCCTTTCCTGTTTTGATTCCCGCTTGCTGCCCGTGTATGCTTGCATCGGGCTGTTGACTAATCGGGGCCGTTGACAATATAATTGTCCGGTTTCTTTTAAAGTATATCCAAACCTTTGTAAAAAAATTGCCTGATTCCCTTAAATTTCATATTGAAATCTGTTATAATACGGTATAGATTGTTTGCCGTATATGTCTGATTGGCAGCATATGGCGGCTTGGCAGTATATGTCTGACAGCAAACGGCGACAGCGTTTTACAGAGGAATAGGGGAAAATATGAAATTGCAGCAGGTATTAAGCTATGTCCGCAGGGCTGTGGACGATTATCATATGATTTCGGAAGGTGACCGGATTGCTGTTGGGATTTCCGGCGGCAAGGACAGTCTGACGCTTCTTTATGCCTTGAACGATCTCAGGCGTTTCTACCCCCGGCGCTTTGAAATCCATGCGGTTACGGTGGACTTGGGGTTTGACAATCTGAATCTGGATAAAATCAAAGCGCTGTGTAATACAATGGGTGTAGATTATACCGTTATCAAAACGGATATTGCACAGGTTATCTTTGAGGAACGTAAGGAGGAAAACCCCTGCTCTCTCTGTGCAAAGATGCGAAAGGGTGCGCTGAACCAGGCTGTCAAAAAAGCAGGCTGCAATAAAGTTGCCTATGCCCATCACAAAGACGACGTAGTGGAAACCATGCTGATGTCTTTGATTTTCGAGGGACGTTTTCATACTTTTGCTCCGGTGACCTATCTGGATCGTATGGAGCTTACTGTCATCCGCCCTCTCATGTATATGAATGAAGCTGACGTTATCGGTTTTGTCCATAAATATGACGTCCCGGTGGTAAAAAGCCCCTGCCCTGCCGACGGGCATACCAAGCGGGAATATGTGAAAAATCTGCTGAGAAACCTGAATCTGGAGAATCCGGGAGTAAAAGAGCGAATGTTTACCGCTATTGTAAACAGCAATATGAAAGGTTGGGAAAAAGAGAATGGCTGTGATGAATCCAAATAATTACCATGACGAGCAGAACAAACAGAATATATTGAAAATGCGGGCAGTGCTGGAAACTCTCCCTCCCTTCTGCCGCACCTATTTCCGGGGCATTGAGGAATACACCTCCTCCCGTACCCGGCTTGCTTATGCTTATGATTTGAGGCTGTTTTTTGAATTTCTCCATGAGCAAAATCCTGTCTGCGCCAAAATGGAAATAAAGGATTTTCCGCTGGAGGTTCTGGAGCAGTTGTCCCGAATCGATATTGAGGAATATTTGGAATACATGTCATACTACGAAAGAGACGGCAGGGAAATCACCAATGAGGAGCGTGGCAAGGAACGGAAGCTTGCCGCCCTGCGCAGCTTTTATAATTATTTTTATCAGGGGGAACTGATTAAGAATAATCCGGCCGCCCTGGTTCCTATGCCCAAGAAGCATGCAAAGGAAATCATTCGCCTGGAGCCAAATGAGGTGGCAATTCTGTTGGATCAGGTGGAGAATGGCGCCAAACTGACGAAAAAGGAACTGGAATATCACAAAAAGACCAAACTCCGGGATGTGGCTTTGCTGACCCTTTTGCTGGGGACGGGCATCCGTGTGTCCGAGTGTGTGGGACTGGATATTCAGGATGTGAATTTTGATGTGTGCGGAATCAAAATCCGCCGCAAGGGCGGCTATGAGGCAGTTGTATATTTCGGAGAAGAGGTGGAAACTGCTCTTTTGGACTATCTGGAGGAGCGGAATCATATCATTCCGGAACAGGGACATGAGAACGCCCTCTTCCTCTCTCTGCAGAACCGCAGAATGGCTGTGCGTTCTGTGGAAAATCTTGTCAAAAAATATTCCTCCAGAGTTACTACCCTGAAAAAAATCACACCCCACAAATTGAGAAGTACCTATGGCACCACGCTGTATCAGGAAACCGGAGATATTTACCTGGTGGCGGATGTACTGGGGCATAAGGATGTCAATACCACCAGAAAACACTACGCAGCCCAGGATGACGAGCGGCGCAGGCGGGCCGCAAATGTTGTACGGCTGCGGGAAAAAAAGACGGAATAGCCAAAGGGCGGATTTAATACACAAACTCCGGCGAGTAATAGGGAATGATCAGACTCTGGCCGGCAGCCACACTGCCATCCGCATCCAGATGGTTGATGCTTCGCACCTCTGCAATGTAACTGTTTTTGTCCTTATAAAAATCATAGTCGATGTACTCTTCTGCAATGTCCCACAGGTTCTCTCCTGCTTCCACCGTGATCTGCGTGTAATATTTAAAGCCGCTGCTTGCATTTGACTTGATTGTATTATAAGAAACCGTACAGATTATAATTATGCAGATGGTGGCAAATACGGTAAAAAAAGCTGTCACGGCCTTTTTCCTGCGCTCTCTGCGAAGACGCAGAACCCGTCCGTAATGTCTTAATTCCCTGTCGCTCATCTTCTGAAGATTTCTGTACGTTCTCATAGTTTTCACCCTTTCAGCACGTTCATATGTTCGGAACACTTGTTCTATATTTGCATTATATTATAAGAACAAATGTTTGTCAACAGAAAAATCGAACATATTTTCGCTCGCCTCGTTCGGGTGATTTCCGTTATATAATTTATATTCCACTGCCGGAGCCGGATTGACTGCCATCTCCGGACTGACTGTCGGATTCGGATTGACTGTCGGATTCAGCCTGACTGCCGCCATCGGATGTACTGTCATTACCGCCCTTATCGTCGACTCCGGACTCTTCATGTGCCTGACGGTTCGGATCGGATAAAGATTTTGCGGAAGGTATGAATTTTATACCCCGGCTGCGGCATATTTTTCGGATTTCAATGGCGGCAATGACTGCCGCAAGAATCCCGCTGCAGGTATTGCTCACTACCATAACAATTCCCACGCTGACATTTCCAAGTGTTGTAAACTGCTGCAATGCCCACAGTACCGGAATGCGGAACACAAACACCCTGCAGAAGTTCATAAACAGGGTGATTTTTGTTTTTCCGAAGCCATAGAGCATTCCCATAACAGCCGCATTCACCCCCAGAGGGATGGCCCCTAAGGCCTCCAGACGGTATACCTCCGCTATCATTCCCGCAAACTCCGCATCTCCCTTGGAAAACAAAGCGGACAGAGGCCTTAAAAAGATCAGGGACAGGCTCATAAAGAGAAGTCCGCAGATTACATTGATAAGCAATGTCCATCTGAACGCGGACAGGGCCCGCTCCGGCTTTTCTGCGCCCAGATTCTGGCTGATGATGGCGGAACCGCCCTCCTGAAACCCGTTCTGGGGCATGGTGGTAATCCCGCCGATATTGTTGGAGATCCCCAGCGCGCCTACGGTGAGGGAGCCATAGACGGTGCTCATGGAATTGACTACCACTTTTCCCATGGCAAATGCGGCCTTTTCCACAATCACGGGAACGGACAGTTTTACCATGGGCTTTACCACCTCCCCCTTGAAATCAATGGCCCGCAGGGAAAAACCAAATACATTTTCCCCCTGATTTAAGTTGATGACAGCCGCCGCCAGCATCACTAGCTGGGACAGAATCGTTGCAATGGCTATCATGGTGACGTTCCCTTGCAGACCGTATACAAACCAGGCCGTCAGACTGAGTTTCACCGCAATCACCAGCATATTCAGATACAGAATGCGGCGGGAATTCCCCCTGACCCGCTCTATGGCGATATATACACTGTTGAAAAAGGTGATTACCATAGCCACCAGCTCCAGCACAAAGTAAGTGCTCCCCTCTGCAATAAACTCCTCCGGCGTATTCATAATCCGCAGAAACTGCGGGGTAAAGGGGCCCAACAGCAGCAAAATTCCGCCTCCCAGTATGGCGCACATGGAAAACAGGGTGCTGACCCTGCGCTTTACCAGTTCAAGCTTTCCCGCCCCGTATGCCTCGCTGATTTTAATGCTGGATCCCACTGCCAGGCCGCCTCCCAGCGCGGACAGCATCAGATTAATCTGTGACAGATAGGCCACGGCGGAGACCGTGGAATTGCCGATATGGGACGCCATCAGCGTATCCAGAATTTTAAAAAGCTGATTCAGACTCTGATACAGCGCCAGCGGCAGGCCAAGCTGCAGTACCACCTTTCCCATATGGCCGTTTTGGGCAAACTCCCTGAATTTCTCATCTTTCTTTGACAAAAATGCCGACATGACTATCTCTCCCATATATTATAACGACTGATTTCCTGACTGCATACATTCTAATAATATAACAAAATTTTCAGAAAAGCCAGAGGAATATCTCCCGGGGAATTTCGCTTTTCCGGCCATGCCCGGTCGTCAGAAGACCAATAAAGGTTACTTCGAACATATTTTTGGAATATATGTTTGCTTTTTGTGTTTTACTATGGTATGATTATTATATAAATTAAAAACAAGCGGCTTCGAGGAGGTATACTGCCAATGGGATTTGGAAAAATAACTGCAAAGCAACAGGAAATTCTTAATTATATCAAAGAGGAAATACTGAAAAGGGGATACCCGCCTACGGTACGGGAAATTTGTGAAACGGTGAATCTGAAATCCACCTCCTCCGTCCATTCCCATCTGGAAACCCTGGAAAAAAACGGATATATCCGCCGGGATCCCACCAAGCCCAGAGCCATTGAAATATGTGACGACAGTTTTCAGATGGTGCGCACGGAGATGGTCAGCATTCCGGTTATCGGAAATGTGGCCGCCGGCCAGCCCATCCTTGCCGAAGAAAACATTCAGGAATATTTTCCCGTTCCCGCCGATGTGGTACCCAGAGGAGAATCCTTTATTCTCAATGTGCGGGGTGAATCCATGGTAAATGCAGGTATTTTCAGCGGCGACAGAGTTTTTGTAAATTCCTGCAGCACGGCGGACAACGGAGATATTGTGGTGGCGCTGATTGATGATTCCGCCACGGTTAAAACCTTTTACAAAGAAGACGGCCATATACGCCTGCAGCCTGAAAACGACGCCATGGAGCCCATCATTGTGGACGACTGCCGGATCCTGGGCAAGGTTTACGGCGTACTCCGCTTCTTCCGCTGACAGCAGGAATGATTTCCCATATGGATCCTGAACGAACCGATTTCTTTATAGGAACGGGTCTGCGTGGAAAATACCGCAGGCAGAAATAAAAAACATAAATGAATAAAAAATAAGTAAGTGCAGAAACTATTACAGCCGGTTCCAGAAACCGTGCAGAATGTGAGGTAGCTATGGGAAATAAATACTTGGACGGCACTGCGCTTACCCTTGTTATCATCGGTGCACTGAACTGGTTGCTGATCGGTATCTTCCGCTTTGACCTGGTAGCCTTTATCTTCGGAAACATGACATGGTTTTCAAGAATTGTCTACGGCATTGTCGGGCTCTGCGGGCTTTATCTCATCAGCTTCTATATGCACCTGGGCAGCCGGAACAGCCGGAATGAGAATGTCTGACAAACAAAAAAGCAGGGAGTTTCAACATATTGTTGAAGCTCTCTGCTTTTGTCTTCTGCTGTACCCGACATTACTTAAACAAATTTTCTAATTCCTTAAGATCCTTATAGCATTCCTGACAGTATGTAATCTCTTTCCCAAGGAAAGTCGTCGTATACTTCTTGCCGGTTTTTTCCTCACCGCAAAAATCGCAGGTGAACGGCTTGCCGCAAGCAGTCAAAGACATAACGGCAGCTGCCGTCAACAGTAAAGCCAAAATTTTTTTCTTCATTTTTTATCTCTCCCTCGTATGAAAAAATTTTGTGTAAATAATTTTAACATTCATTAATTATAACGTCTCCGGTACTTTTTGCAACCGAACTTTACAAAATGGGGAATTTTTTATTCAAGGCATCTGATATTTAAAATAGCTCTCCAAATCAATTGTGATGGCCGGCCGGATGCCAAAGCCTTCCAGCCCCACGTTTGCCTTTTTCAGATTATTGCTTATTTCATCATTCTCCAAGCCGTAACCGTTTTCCACCAGATAGGCTTTACTGGAATATCCCTCCACAGGAGTGCGCAGCCACCAGGCATATTCCTTTAAGCCGCATTCCGATACGGAGATCTCATACCACTGACTCATATCCTGCTCCAATGCAGCCTGAGTAGGCTCAGCGAGTTTGCTGATACCTGCCTGGTCAAACCAGGCAAGTTCCGCCTCCGACAGCAGGAACACTCTGTCCCGGGTGACAATCTCTCCCTCTTCCAGTGCATTTCCCGGCGTGTGACATTCTCTCTCCACCAGTATTTTTATTTCCTCCGCAGAAAAATGATATAAGAAGCCGGGCTCATTCTGATACCCGTTGTGAAGCTCTGACATTGCGGAAGATACCGGCGCCTGCCCCTCATAGGACACAAGCTCCGTCTCTGCATTCAGCCATGTCCGGATATTGGACTTCCGCCAGCTGCTGTCTCCCCGCACATACGCCTGAAGCTCCATATCAAAATCCGCCTCCGACTCCATGCTTATGTAATCTCCGGTTTCATCATGGTTATACTTGCCGCTCTCCGCAGCATCAAAGGCTTTCATGGTAAGAATGTACCTGGAAACCAGCACGGCGGTCTGTCTGCCATCCTGTTCCTCCAGACGGAGCACCCGCCACTGAATGGGCTCGCTGTTGTAACTGCCAAAAACAAGCGTATCTCCCACCTGCACAGGATAGCTTTCCGCCGCAGCCGGGGAACCAAAGGGTGGGACTCCTGCCGCCCCCAGGCAAAGACAGACCGTAATCACAGCGGCAGCAAATACCCCGCAGGCAACGCAGACACGTTTCGCTCTGCCTGTCTGTTTTGTTTTTGCCGGGACAGACCTTCTGCCCTCTTTCTCTTCCTCTTTTGCCTCTGTTTCCTGCTCCAACGCTATGACAGCCGTCAGAATTTGGGAAAAATCTCCCTTGTTTTCCTGGTTTATCCACTGATGGGTCATGAGAAAATATTCCAGCGATTTACTCAGTTCCACATCCTCCAGCTTGTAGACCAGCACGGGAATGCTTTTACTGACGGCCCGTTCCACCTCCCGCAGCACATGGGGAGAGGCGTTTGCCGCTCCGGACATCAGCAGTACCATGGCCCGGGAAGCGTCAATACCGTTTACAATCTCTTCCGCGTATTCCCGTCCTGACCGTATATCTCTGGGGGCAATAAAGCATTTTATCCTGTTCCGCTCCAGCAAATCACAAATCTCTGCCGCCGTCGCAGCGTCATTGGAGGAATGGGATATAAAAATCATGGCAAATTCCTTTCTGTCACTTTTTCAGTTCGTCCGCATCTATCTGCTTTCCGTCCCGCCAGATACGTTCCAGGTCATACAGAAGCCGATTTTCCCTGTCAAAAATATGGATAATCACATCGCCGAAATCCATCAGAATCCAGTTTGCCGTATCATAGCCTTCAATCTGTCTGACCGGGTTTCCGGCTCTTCCCAGCTTCTCCTCCACATTATCACAGAGCGCCTGAATCTGACTGCGGTTATTTCCTCCTGCAATTATAAAATAATCCGCTATCACGGAGACCTCACTGATGTCAATGACATGGATGTCTTCCGCCTTCTTATCTTCCAATGCCTCAATGGCAAGTCCTGCCATTTTCATTGACTTCTCTTTTTCCATCATTATCATACCTTTCTGTATCTTATATCCGGGGCTTGCAGTCAAGCCTCGGTCATTGCTGCCAATCATTTATGCGGCCATACCTTCTGCGCGGCACGAATGCATCACTGCCATCATCGGAGGTTTTCCTGATAATAACGGCAGGCTGTCTCCGTCATAGGGTCAATCTCGCCGCCGGATTTTTTGAGATGCTCCAGGGTGTCCTCCAGAATCCGCAGCACCGCCCTGTCCAGGTCTTCAAAGGCAAGCCGCCTGATTTCCGGCAGATTTGGGGCGTGTCTTCTGCCCGGTTCAATATAATCCGCCACAAAGACAATTTTTTCCAGAAGCCCCATGTCTTCCCGCCCGGTTGTGTGATAACGAATGGCGTTTATAATCTCCGGCCTGTTCCGAATTTCATATTTTTCTTCCGCCAGATACGCGCCTGCTTTTGCATGCAGCAAAAAGGGGTTCCGCCGTTCCACCTCGGACACGGGTATGTCATGCTTTTCACAAATCTGCAGCCGTCTCTCGTCCGACAGACACTTGGCGCAGTCATGCAGCACCCCTGCTATCTGTGCGTCCGTGACGGAGCCGCCGTACCGCATGGCAAGAGCGGCTGCGGTAAACTCCACTCCCAGCGTATGTGCAAAACGTTTGGCATCCTGGGCCTTTTTCATCTTTTTTTCAAGCTTCCTTAAAAGTTTTGCGTTTTCCATGCTTGTCCTTATCCGGTTTATAAAGAATTATTTTTTTACCTATAACCTGCACTACCTGAGAATGAGTTCGTTCTGCGATAACCCCGGCGATCTCTCCCGGGTCATCCATACAGTTTTTGAGAACTCCGATTTTAATTAATTCATTGTTATGAAAGGCTTCTCCTATCGCTTCCGTCAGTTCCGGCGTCAGGCTGGATTTCCCCACCTGGAAAATCGGATTCAGGTCATTTGCAAGACTCTTCAGATATGCCCTCTGTTTACTTGTCATGGTATGCTCCTTATTTATAATAATCAAATTTAAGTCCATACATGCGGACTGTGTCGCCGTCCTGTATTCCTAACTCTTCCAGCTGCTGCAGAATACCTGTATCTTTCAGGAAATTCTGGAAAAAGGAAAAGCCTTTTTCGCTGTCAAGGTTGGTATAGCCCAGCATTTTTTCAATTCTGGGGCCCTCTACCACATATTCGTCCTCTTCCCGATCATATTCCACGGTACACGGCCCGTCCGCATCCGAAAGCGCCTCCTGTTCAGGGAAATATTCCTGTTCAAACACAGTGGTTTTCTCTCCAAGCCCTTTCAGCATTTCATTCACATGGTACAATAATTCCTTTACGCCCTGTCCGCTGACTGCGGAAATGGGGTATACCGGAATCCCCTTGGGTTCAAATTCTTCCCGAAGCCGATCTATGGGATTCTTCCATGGCGTCATGGAATTTATCTCCATGAAGTCTGCATTCGCCGCCTCTGTGTTTGCCGCCTCTGTGTCCGTGGTCTCCTCCTGCTCTGTCCCCGCAGTATCCTCCGGAATATAAATGGCATCAATTTTATTGGCCGCAATAACCTGGGGGCGGGCGGCAATGTCCGGATTATAAGCTGCCAGCTCTTTGTTGATGGCATAAATGTCCTCCACCGGATCCCGGCCCTCTGTGCCTGCGGCGTCTACAATGTGAATGATAACCTTGGTACGCTCAATATGCCGCAGAAATTCATGGCCCAATCCCACGCCCTCAGACGCGCCTTCAATCAGTCCGGGAATATCCGCCATGACAAAGCCTCCGGTACCCTCCAGATCCACCACTCCCAGATTGGGATTCAGGGTGGTAAAATGATAATTGGCGATTTTGGGCCGGGCGTTGCTGACTTTTGCCAGAAGCGTGGACTTTCCCACGTTGGGAAATCCCACCAGTCCCACATCTGCAATTACCTTCAGCTCCAACAGCAGTTCAAGCTCCTTGGCAGGCTGTCCGGGCTGGGCATATTTCGGCGCCTGCATGGTGCTTGTGGCATAGTGCTGGTTGCCGTTACCGCCTCTGCCTCCCTGCAGCAGGACAACCCGCCTGTTATCCCCGGACATGTCCACAATGACCTTGCCGCTTTCAGCCTCCCGAATAACCGTCCCCTGGGGCACCTTTAAGGTAATGTCTCCGCCGTCCTTACCCCGGCAGTTCCGCTTGCTCCCCGGCTGGCCGTCCTCCGCCTTATACTTGCGCATGTTCCTGAAGTCAATCAGGGTGTTCAGTCCCTCGTCAACTTCAATTATAACGTCTCCGCCCCGGCCGCCGTCTCCGCCGTCCGGCCCGCCCGCAGGCACATACTTTTCACGGCGAAAGGAGACAAAACCATCTCCTCCCTTGCCGCTTCTCACATAAATTCTGGCTCTGTCTGCAAACATATTGCTCTCCAATCTGTAAAGCTTTAACCAAAGAAGGACTTCAAACTCTTCGGTTTGAAGTCCCCTGTGCTTAAGATTACTGCTCTTTCGGGTAAACAGAAGCCTGCTTTCTGTCTCTTCCTTTTCTCTCAAAACGAAGAACTCCGTCAACCAGTGCAAACAGAGTGTCGTCGCCGCCGATTCCCACATTGACACCGGGATGAATCCTGGTACCGCGCTGCCTGTAAAGAATGTTTCCGGCCTTTACGAACTGCCCGTCAGCCCTCTTCGCACCTAATCTTTTAGATTCGGAGTCTCTGCCGTTCTTGGATGAACCGACTCCCTTTTTATGAGCGAATAATTGAAGGTTCATATTTAACATGGTCTACACCTCCTTGAATTTTATCTGCAAATACCTGTCACCGTATTCCCTGCTTATATTTTCCAGGGAAAACACCATTGCGTCCATCAGAAATGAGGACTTTTCCTGCAAAGTACTCTCAAAGTCACACCTGAGAAAGCCTGTTGCTTCATCCTGAACCGTCTTCAGCTTTTCTCCCGCCAGTTCCTCCAGCGAATTGACCGTTCCGATAGTCAGGGCTGATATTGCGGCACACAATATATCCGGCCTGCCCTTTTTGGCGTACTCTGCATGTCCCATACAGTAAAAGCCTCTGTAGGAACCTTTCTGGTCTTTACAAATCACTACAGTTGTCATTACGCGTTAATCTTATCAATCTTAACCTGTGTGTATGCCTGCCTGTGACCGTTCTTCTTGTGGTATCCGGTTTTTCTCTTGTACTTGTATACAATAACCTTCTTACCTTTTCCCTGCTCCATAACGGTAGCGGATACGGATGCTTTTGCAACATCCTCGCCCACCTTGAGGGTTCCGTCACTTACTGCGATAACCTGGTCAAAGGAAACAGTATTTCCGGGTTCCACATCCAGCTTCTCAACCTTGATGATATCGCCCTCAGAAACCTTGTACTGCTTTCCGCCTGTTGCAATAATTGCGTACATAATAAGGCACCTCCTATTCATGACTGCATAGATTCATCAAATCTCTGCCCGTCTTACTCGCTGGCTTTGGTGGCAGAGGACTGAAAACATTCTTCTCTGCACTTATACCGAGCCATGCGGCATACTAGTGTATGATAGCATAAGGCGCCTTATAAAGTCAACTGTTTTTTTGAATTTAGAACAAATAATTCAACTGTTTTTCTTCTCAAAATCTTCAATATACTGCACGATGAGCCTGACGGTGCCTTCCACGCCCAACACGCTGCTGTTGATGCAAAGGTCGTAGCTGTCGGCACGGCCCCATTTCTTGGAGGAATAATAATTGTAATAGCTCTGGCGCTGCTTATCCTTCTTCACAATCATATCCTTCGCCTTTGATTCGGAGAGACTGTACCGCTCCATAATACGTTTTATTTTCGTATCGTCGTCGCCGTAAATAAACAGCCTTACCACGTTCTTATATTCCGCCAGGGCATAATCCGCACAGCGGCCTACAATGACGCAGGGCCCCTCGTCCGCTATCTTTTTGATGGTGTCAAACTGTGCCAGGAAAACCTTATGGCTGATGGGCATATCCACAAAGGAAGACGCGTTATAGCCAAAGGAATAGGTATCCATCACCAGGTTATACAGGAAAGAATTTGTAGGGCGCTCGTCATGATTCTGAATCATTTCCTCACAGAAGCCGCTTTCCTTGGCTGCCCTGCTCAAAAGCTCCTTGTCATAACACTTGATGCCAAAATACTCCGCCACTTTCTCGCCTATCTCACGGCCTGCAGAACCAAACTGTCTTCCGATTGTAATAACTGTATTCATTCGCCTACCTCTTTTCCGCCTATAGTCTGAAAGAAAACACTTTGTTTTCAGCTGTTTTAATTATACACCAAATTGTATTTTTGCACAAGACAGGGGCACAAAATTCCGAAAAAACAGACAACTCGTAACTATTCAACTTGGCAAACGTGACGGCGGCAGCTGACAGTCATTCTCATACAGACCCGCTTTCGCTTGAAGGCGCGACGTAGCGGTGCATAGGCAGGCACAACACGCCTGCCAAGCACCGACGTCTTGCACAGTCTGTATGAGAACGCCTGCCATCTACCGCCTGTAACAGAGCGGAGACTGATTACTTTTCCTGCCGAAGTGTTTGCTCTGTGAAAAGCATATGAAGGAAGAGCCGATATTATCTGCGCTGGGAATTTAAAAACGCTTCCGGAAAGTGTGAATTACGCTGGTAGAGTCTACTGCAGCACCTCCAGCAAATGCCGAAAATATTCCGGCAGCGGTGCCTCCACCCGGATATATTCTCCCGTGGACGGATGACGGAAGCCTAAGGTTCCTGCGTGAAGGGTCTGGCCTGTCAGGCGATAGGGACATTTCCGCCCGCCGCAGTACAATTCGTCTCCCAGCAGCGGATGTCCGATACTGGCCATATGGACGCGAATCTGATGAGTTCTTCCTGTCTCCAGCACACACTCGATATGGGTATAGTCCCGAAAACGCTTCAGCACCCTGTAATGGGTTACCGCCTGCTTCCCGTTCCGTTCATTTACAGCCATCTTTTTCCGCTCTGCAGGATGTCTGCCGATGGGCCTATCCACAGTCCCTTCGTCCTCCTTCAACACGCCGTAACAAACAGCCTCATAGCGCCGGGTAACCGAATGCTCCTTCAGCTGTTCTGCAATACAGCTGTGGGCGGCGTCATTTTTACAGACAATGACAGAGCCTGTGGTATTCATGTCAATGCGGTGGACAATGCCGGGGCGCATCACCCCGTTTATGCCGGACAGCCCGTCCCCGCAGTGATACATCAGAGCGTTCACCAAAGTGCCGCTGTAATGCCCTGCCGCCGGATGTACCACCATTCCCTTGGGCTTGTTGACAACAATCACGTCATTATCCTCATAAAGAATATCCAGCGGAATGTTTTCCGGCGCAATCTTGGGTTCTACAGCCTCAGGCAGTTCAAACTCCACCAGATCCTCCAGACGTACCCGATAGCTTGCCTTTGCGGCGGCGCCGTTGACTCTGACGTTTCCGGCCTCGATCATTTTCTGAATAAAAGAACGCGACAAAGAATCGATAAGCAGCGCAAGGCACTTATCAATTCTCTCATCTTCTTCCCTCTCTGTAATCTCAAAGCAAAATCTGTCCATATATCAGCCGTGCTTTCTGCAGCCCTCTACTTTATTTCCCGGTATCTGTTCTGCTTGAAATTCAGAAATTCCAAATCCTTTTCCTTAAACACAAACAAAAACAGGATAAATAACCCGATGACGGAAACTACAATATAACAGTCCGCCACATTAAAAATGGGAAAATTAATCAGCACAAAAGAAATAAAATCCACCACATAATCAAACCGGAAACGGTCTATCATATTTCCGATTCCGCCCGCGATAACAGCCGCCAGAAGAATGTGAACGATCCTGAACTTCTTTTCACCCGGAAGCTTAAACAGAAAGAACAAAATAACAGCCAGAAACACAAAGCCCACAAAAAGGATAAAGAACTTCTGATTTTGCAGCATTCCGAAAGCAGACCCTCTGTTTTCCAGATAATCCAGTTCCAGCACGTCCTGTATCAAAACCACTGCGGGCTTGTCCTTCAGCCGGGTAATCGCCAGATATTTTGTGAACTGATCCAGCAGCAGCAACAGAGTTGTTACTACTGTATCAATTAACAGCATAATTATCTTTGCACGCTTTTGCTTCTTTTTATTCATGTGCATCCTCTTCACTGAAATAAATTTCATTGATTGCCGCCAGAATCTCCTCGTCCGTCACCGTACTGTCCAGCACAGCCTTTCCTATTTTTTTCAGCAGCACAAATTTAATCTTTCCTGATTCCATTTTCTTGTCCGATTTCGTCAGTCTCAAAATTTCTTCAGGGGTAATGTCCTCCACTGAAATAGGCAGATTGAAGGGAACAAACATGTCCCGGATTTCATAATATTCCTCCATGGACAGCAGTTCCTTCTTCCAGGAAATATAAGCCGCTGCAACTGCCCCCAGCGCTACGCATTCGCCGTGGAACAGTTCAAAATTCTTTGCCTTTTCAATGGCATGTCCCACAGTATGTCCGAAGTTCAGCAGCGCCCGTTCTCCCTGCTCCGTAGGATCCTTCTCCACCACCAGCTTTTTTACGGTACAGCTGCGCAGCAGCATTTCCTCAAGCACATCCAAATCTCTTTCACATATTTCATACATATTTTCAATGAGCCATTCATAAAAGCCGGCGTCTTTGATCAATCCGTGCTTCATCACCTCTGCAAAACCGGAAAAAAACTGTCTGTCGTCCAGGGTAATCAGCGTCTCCGGGTTCATGTACACAAGAACCGGCATTTTGAAAGCCCCTACCATATTTTTATAGCCGTCAAAGTCCACGCCGGTCTTTCCGCCGATGCTGCTGTCAGCCTGGGACAACAGTGTGGTAGGCGCCTGGACAAAATCAACTCCCCGCAGATAGGTTGCGGCAATAAAGCCTGTGGTATCCCCCACAACACCGCCTCCCAGGGCCAGCAGCAAGTCCTTCCTGTCAAAGCCCTCCTGAATCAGAAATTTATAGGCGTCCCTGACAGTATCCAAAGTCTTGTTTTCTTCGCCGTTTGGAAAGGTATATTTGACCGCCTTCAGGCACTTTCCCTGCAGCAGTGCAAGCACCTCGGCTCCATAGAGTTCATCTACTTTTGAATCCGTGATGATACAGATCCTCCTGCTTCCCACTCCCAGATTTTCCAGTTCCGGTACGAGTTCCTGAAATCCTCTGGTAACTACAATATCATAACAGGGCTTTTTATTATACAAAATCGGTAATCTCTGTGACATAGTATTTTCTCCGTTTATTCCTGCGAACAATGAGCCTGGCGGCCGCCAACTATTGGTTGGCATGGACAGTCGGCGAATGCTGCGTGGATCATGAAAGAAAGAGCCCGCGCCTTGCGGACTCTCGCGTTTCTTTTTATCTGTGAGTTATCGGCTGTTAAGCGGCATCTCAAAGGAACCGCCGAAAATATCCTGAAAATCACCGGAAATATCCACGCTTGCAGGTGTGATGATAAAAATGTAATGAGAAATCTTCTGCAGATTGCCTGAGATTGCATAGCAGGAACCGCTGGTAAAGTCAATGATTCTCTGCGCCACATCCACATCCAGGCCTTCCAGGTTCAGCACCACGGTTCTGTTTGCAAGAAGCGTCTCCGTGATTTCCCTTGCGTCCTCTACAGAAGTAGGCTTAATCACGCACACCTCCATCCCGGCGCCGCCGGAAGACCTTCTTGCAGCAGGCTGTTTGATAGGCGTAATCTTACTGGTTGGAGCAGACCTTCTTGCGGCTCTGTCATCCGCGTCTTCCTCTTCTTTCTGCCTCTGTGCCTGTGCTTTACGGGAAGGAGCCGGCTCTACCTCTTCCTCATCATCCAGATAATCCTCATCAAAGTATTCGTCATCATCTTCACCGTTCAGCTTCATGTAATTCAAGAACTTGTCCATTACTCCCATATTTACACTACCATGCCTTTCCGCTCACCAAAGATTCCGGTTCCGACTCTCACATATGTGGCGCCCTCCTCTACAGCAACGGAGTAATCACCTGTCATCCCCATGGATAGAACATTCATATTAATATTATCAATGTTTTTATTGTATATGTCAACAGACAATTGCTTCAACTTTCTAAAATAAGTACGATTTTCTTCCGGATCTTCAACATAAGGAGCAATCGTCATCAGTCCCTGAACCTGAATTCCCGGAAGCTTTGCAACGGCTTCCGCCAGGGAACAAGCCTCCTGAACCGTCACGCCGAATTTGCTGATCTCCTCCGCCACATTCACTTCCAGCAGGATTCTGACGGTTACCTGCCGTTTCACAGCCTCCCTGCTGATTTCCTCCGCCAGTTCAAGAGAATCCACGCTGTGAATCATCCAAACCTTACCTACAATATATTTTACCTTATTTCGCTGCAGATGTCCAATCATATGCCATCGCACGTCCCCCGGCATGACAGGTATCTTTTCCATAAGCTCCTGAACCCTGTTTTCCCCAAAGTCCCGCGCTCCCGCCTCATAGGCTTCCAGGAGCGCTTCCACAGGCTTGGTCTTGCTGACCGCGATCAAAGTCACATCCTCTTTCTCACGTCCGACTTTTCCGCAGGCCTCTGCAATTTCTTTTTTTACAACATTTATGTTTTCCCGAATCATCCGGCGCCTCCTCGCTCCTGTTCTATTCTTCACACCTTCATATTACCCGCTGTGCTACAATGACTGTGTAGCCGCCTGTTTCATATGTAGCCCCTGTTTCCGCAAATCCGTTTTTATGCCAGAAATGTTCTGCCTGCGGATTACCCTTTACCCATCCAAGCCGGATAGACGAAATGCCGCTCTCCGACAAACAGGTGCATAATTCGGAAATCCCATTATTAAATCCATCACCGCAGCAAGCCCATGCCGATTGAAATAGCCCACATAATATTTGTCTTCCGCCGTTTTCCCCGGCGGCAAAGCAGTCATGTCTTTCCGAATACTGTCCTCCGTCACAAAGGGCGGACATTTCCTCACCTATCCTTTTCCTCCAGCGTACGTCCTTCCTGATATAAGCGCAGGATCTCCGCACCGTCGCGCTCTAATATATACATCTTGCCGTCGCAGGTGATTTCCTGGCCCCGGAGAACATCGGGATTACGGCGGCACAGCTCCTGCATAATCTCATTACAGAGCGTGGTTTTTCTCTGAGTCTCCGTAAAAAGTCCGATTCTCTCTGCTGCTTTGTCCGATTTTGACAGGACTGACATACACCAGATATCCGTGCTGTCGGAAAATGCCACCGCTATAATGTCCTCCAACCGTCTGACATACGGTTCCATACCGTTCACAACCATATAGTTCTCCGTGAAAAAGCATGCAATGTGATTATCCACGGCAGCATTCGGCGTCCGGCAGACCACCAGCGTGACGGACGGAGAAGCCAGTTCACGGTCAAGCTGCAACAGCTCGCCCTCCGAAAAACCGGTATGCTCCTGATAATAGGATATCCAGGAAGACGCTCTCTTTCGCTTCATGGGAATTCCAAATGCAATCAGCAGCACTCCGGGCACGGACAGGAGAATGGATGTAACGGCTCCGGCGTCCGCTATCAAACCGATGACCGTAATAGGCAGCGTAATAACCAAAAGAATGATCCCTCCCGCTATCATACCCTTCCCGGCGCCCACACCGCTTCGGATAGACTGTAAAATACTTCCATTCCCCTTCTTCATCATCGACTTATAAATCTTGTTTTCTGTAGACGTAATCATAACTGTTCACTGCTCCTTCCTTACTTCTTTTGTATAGTTGCCATTTATTTATGCTTCCTTATTCTGCGTTTTCTTAGAAGGTCGGTTTTTCAAAACCGCAATGCCGCCGAAAAGAATACTGCCCACCGCAGCCACAAGGCTCACCAGTGGAATACCGGGATGCAGAAGCACCTCCAGGATATAATTGCCGCTTATATCACAAAGATATTTTGCATTCAGCTCCGGCATATTCCCGCCTTCGGCATCCGCATATTTTCTGCCGTATACGGAATAGAAGGAATCCGCTTCAAAGGAAAGATCCTCCAGATACTGCATTTGAAAATAACCGCTCACCTTCAGGTCAGGCCCGTCCGGAAAATGTTTTGACAATTCGATGTATTCTTTCACGGATTCACTGTTTCCCGGTGTAAAAGAAATGATCCATTCCTTTTGGTCACAGTCGTAAAATTTTGCAACACAGTATATCTCGCCATCCTCGGTATCCGTTTTTGCCTCTAAAATCTGCAGATCCTTTATATAATAAACCTGAATGGGATAGTATGCTTTTCCGCCTTTCACTTCCTCTCCGTGCATCTCACTTACATCGCCTGCATGAAACGGAAGGATCCACAAAACATATATTCCGAAAACCAGGCCAAGCAAAAACTGAAGCCTCCCTCGTTTAAAGTCACCGCTTTTCTTCTCTTCCCGCGAAAAATTTCTTTTGTACTCCTCATAACTGTTTTCGTTCATAAAATGTACCCCTCATACTCTGTCAAACGTTGAAATAAGGTAAGCGTATCCGCTGCGGGCATCCAGGCGGCAGCTGCGGTACGGGAGAATTTTGACCGTGCGGAACGCCGGCGCTTAGGCTGCGTACTGTGCAGCCTTACGCGTCCGCTGCGTGGAGCCCCGAGCGCAAGCGTGTCAAAATTCTTCCGTACCGCGGCGCCGCCGGCAGGTCGTGCATACGCGCCCTGCACTCTTACTGCGCAATATATTGAATAAACTGGTCATCCGTAACCGCCGCCGCGTCCAGCACTATGTAATCGTACACGTTCAGCCCGTACTTCGTGTTGGACTTCACAATGGCATACTCGTCATTCTGGTACAGAATATTAATCTGCTTAAAGTCCGCATAACCCTTGTTCATATTGTAAACCCCTATCAGCGTGGCCCGTTTGCTTACAATGTAGGTTTCCTGCCCGTCCAGCTTGTACAGAATATCCCCGGCATTTAAAATAGAACTGTCCAGATAATACTCCTTTGTATCACTTGAAAAGTTATAAACCTCCACCTCCAGCCGCTCACTGGAAATGGTGCCGTCCTCCAGGTAACACTGCCGCATGACACTGTCTCCGCCGCTGCTTCCTCCCGGAATCAGGAACTCCTCCGGAATCAGGAAGAAATCCTTCTGCACAATGGAGGACAGCGGTATTTTTAAGCCTGTCTCATCCTCTACAATCAGCTCAATATCCAGGAAACGGTCATTGATAAAGGTAATCATGGAATTGTTAAAATCCAGCTTAAGATAGCTGTTACCGTCCGCATTGGTAAGCATGGACACCTGGCCCCAGGACTCATACTGATTCTTAAGGAAGCGCACTTTTACATATTCTTCCTGCAGCAGCCGGGCGCCTCTTGCCGCTTCCACCGGAATCACCAGAGACCAGTTTTCGCTGGTACAAAGCTTGTACACGGGATCATTCACCGCCATCAGGGAATTGCTGAGCATCTGCTTCTTTTCATAATCGCCGCCTCTGGTATCAAAGGTGGCTGCCGTCACATCCTGGGCTTTTAAACTCTCATATCCGTCCACCCAATAAGAAACAATTCCCGTAAACGGCGCATAGGCGTAATTGATAATACCCACGCCTGCAGCGCTGTTCAGGTCGCTGATATTCTCCAGCATATTGGCGTTTGCAAGCTTCAGCACCGTATTTTTAAGGGAATATTTAAAATCATAAACAGTGTCATAATACGCGCCGTCATAGCTGTGGACAAAATTTACAATCTCGCTGCGAAACTCCGCAAGTTCTTTGTTGCTCAGGGAATTCTCCTCCCGGTTTGCTGCTTCAAAGGCCTCGCTCAGCCGGCCTGTCTCGTCCACAATGTAAACCAGGGAATTCTTAGCCAGCCGTTCTCCCTCCCGGGCATAATAATTCACATACCCGGCGGTCTGATTGTACATAACGGTCTCCTCCCTGATGATTACCCCCCGGTACACATTATCGACTGCAAGGGAACCCTCCTGCACCTCGTAACGCACAATATGGCTGGTTTGAAAATACATGATAACACAGACGATGACATAGATAAAAATGACGCCGAAAATAATCATGCCGATATTCAGATTTAAAGGCTTTCTATATTTTTTAATCTTGTTTTCCTTCGCCAACCCTTTGCCCGCCTCTATACAAAAGCCCCGGAATTACCGAGGCTTTCATTACTTTACTTCCGAAACATTGATTCGTCCCGCTTCTTCAGACTGTACATCCCGTTTACAGGGAAACCAGGATTTTATCCTTCATGCCTGCGGGAAGATCGGACTCGTCCATGGAAATGCTCAAAATAAAATTCACTTCAAACTTCTTACTCAAGGCTTCCAACTTGTCAACGGCTGCGGTAATATCCTTCCCCTCCAGACACGCAATTTTCAGAAAACTGTCAAAATACATCTGCTGCAAATCGTGATCCTGGGAGACAACCCCGCAGACAAATCCAATGAATTCACTGTCATTCTCAATCATATACTGTGATACATCGATAAGACGCACCCTGTTGTTCAGCTCGTACATATGCTTCGTGCTCTTGTCGAGATATACGATATTGCCGGAAATCTCCTTTATTTCACTATTCACTTTATCCAATAACTGCTTTGTCTTGCCCTTCCCCTTATTGCCTACAATTAATTGAACCATTGGAAACCCTCCTGTCGTAGTATGATACTTTAATTATAAGGGATACGCCCTTAAAAAACAACCCTATTTCTGAATCTCCTCAAGTAAATCTGCCATGGTCACATACAACTCCTGTGTGGAAGGGACTCCCATAGTAACGGCTATGTACCGCGACCCGTTTACATCCCGGACCGACAGCATCAGACAGTGCCCCGCCGCCTTGGTAGTACCGGTCTTCCCTCCGATAACGGTTACGCCGGAAGGAGCATGATAATCGGAGCCAACCTTGAGAAACTGATTGGTAGTGGAACGGTCAAATTCTTTTTCCTTCCCGTTCTTGTCATAATAAACGGTCTGATAGCTTGCCATATGAATGATTTCATTAAAGGCCTCATACTTGATGGCTTCATTGAAAATCAGATACAGATCATAAGCCGTGGTATAATGATTGGGATCCGTCAGGCCGTGGGGATTGGTAAAATGCGTGTTGGTGGCCCCCAGCCGTGCCGCCTCCTCATTCATCATTGCCACAAAATTGTCTACGCTGCCTCCCACACCCTCCGCAATCAGCATGGCGGCATCATTGGCAGAATAAATCAGCAGAATGCGCAGGGCCTGATCCATTGTCATGGTATCTCCCGTCTTCAGTCCGCACAATACAGCCCCCGACTCTGTTATATTCACCGCGTTTGAGGCTGTAAGCTTCTGATCCAGACGGCCGTATTTCAGCACCACAAGCGCGGTCATCACCTTCGTCAGGCTTGCGGGATTCAACGTATCGTGTGCATTTTTGGCGTAAATGACCCTGTTGTCCTCCAGAGAAAAAAGAAGCGCCGCCGTTGCCTTGGACAAATCCGCTTCCGTTCCCTCCGACACATTCTCCGCCACCACGCAGAGATTGGCCGCAAAGGGCACAGCCGTTCCCGTATCCTGTCCGGAAATGACGTTAAAGCTGCTGATGTTTGAATCGGCGCTGTAGACCATATCATAGGCCAGATTGCCGCACCCTGAAAGTAAGCAGGACATGACTGCCAACAGGCAGAAAGCCACTGCCCCGTGTCTTCTATTTGTACATTTCACGCCACTCTAAATCTCCTCTGTCAAGGGACTTGATTAACAGCTCCGCACTGGCCAGATTGGTAGCCAGCGGAATATTGTGCATATCGCAAAGCCTCAGCACATTGTTTACATCCGGCTCATGAACCTTCGGCGTCAGCGGATCCCGCAGAAAAATCACCAGATCTATCTGATTGTGCTCAATCTGCGCCCCTATCTGCTGTTCTCCGCCCAAGTGTCCCGCCAGAAATTTATGAATATTCAGATTTGTAACCTCTTCAATCAAACGTCCTGTGGTTCCTGTGGCATACAAATCATTCTTGCTCAAAATACCTCTGTAGGCAATGCAGAAATTCTGCATCAGCTTCTTCTTTGAATCATGTGCAATCAGTGCAATATTCATAACTAGTCCCCCCTATTTTGTCTTTTAGCCTGAAGCCTTATGTTCAAAACAAACCCCATCCCCATAAATAAACTCATCAACGACGTCAGTCCGTAACTGACAAAAGGAAGCGTCAAACCTGTATTCGGAAGAATAAAGGTAGCCACACCGATATTCAGGAACCCCTGAAAGGCAATCAACCCTCCCATGCTGGCGGCGACGATTGTCCCTGCAAGATCCTTCGCCCTCCTTGCCACGGAGATACATTCCAGCGAAATCCCGAATATCAATACAATGACCGCCACGCTGCCCTTAAACCCGAACTCTTCCCCGATTACCGCAAAAATAAAGTCCGTTTGTGCTTCCGATATAAAATTACCGTTTTTAACCGATGTAATTTCATTATTTTTATACCCTTTCCCGTTCAGCTGCCCGGAGGCTATTGCCGTCACGGAGTTGAGCTGCTGGTATGCCTCTGTGTCCTTATATTCATCCGGCTTGAAAAAGGCCATAATACGGTTCTGCTGAAAACCTGCCAGGATCTTGCTGTCCGGCTGCAGCGCCAGGGAAATCAAAAGCGCCACCGCAGGTATGGCTACCACCAGTACGCCGGTCACCACCTTCCAGCTGATTCCGCCCGCAAACATAATCACGCAGAAAACCACGATAAGGACGATACTGGTGGACAGATCCGGCTGATCGTAAACCAGATACCAGGGCACTGCCACAAACAGAATACAACTGCCTATAATTCTGACTGTATTCAGCTTCTCCTTATATTTCATAATAAACTGTGCAAAGAATAAAATCAACAAAATTTTCGCAGTTTCTGACGGCTGAAATCGAAGTCCGCCAATTTCCAGCCAACGCTGCGCCCCCAGATGTCCTTCGTCCCCCACAAACTTTACCGACAAAAGCAGCGCCAGGTTCAGCACATACAGAAACCAGTTCAGTTTTATTATCCATGTGTAGTTAAAAAAAGAAATAATAATCATCAGTACAGCGCCGGCCACCACTCCCGCCAGCTGCCTGGTCTGGAGGGAGGGTTCGGCGCTTCCGATTGCCATGATGCCTATAATTGCCAGTGCCAGCACCATAAGCACCAATTTGAAATCATAATCCCGCAATCTGAATCTTGTAAACATACCTACCTCTAATCCCCATGAATCTTTTGCATGTCGACAATGGGAATACTTGCGTAAAGACTGGGCTTTGCCGCCCGTTCCGCCTTGTTTCCTTTTGTATTTATCTGGATTTCCATATTTTCCGCATCTATCTTCATGTATTTGGATATTACCTTGGCAATATCCGTCTTAATCAGCTCCATCATCTCCGGGGAGCAGTTCACCCTGTCGGAAATCAGCAGGATCTTCAGCCTGTCCTTGGCAATCTGGCGGGAGCTTTTTCTGTGAAAAAAATTCCTCATTTTGCTCCTCCCTATATTTTGTGAAAGATGCCGGTCACCCTGGTCCAGAAAGAAATTCCTTTTTCAAAGTTGAGAAAGGGCACTTCCTTTCCCTCCACCCGCTGTACCACATTTGCGTAGGCCTGTCCCGCCGGGCTTGCTCCCCCCACCAGAGGCTCGCCCTGGTTCGTGGAAATCACCACATTCTCGTCATCCGGTATGATGCCGATCAGGGGAACCGCCAGAATATCCACAACATCCTGGGCGGACATCATATCCCCCCGCCGCACCATATCCGTGCGCAGCCTGTTAATGATTAAATCCATCTGCTTGAACCCGTTGGCCTCCAGCAGTCCGATAATCCTGTCAGCATCCCGGATGGCCGATACCTCCGGCGTTGTCACCACAAGCGCTCTGTCCGCCCCGGCAATGGCATTCTGGAAGCCCTGCTCAATACCTGCGGGACAATCAAGGATAATGTAATCAAACTGCTCCTTCAGGTGCTCGATTACCTTCACCATCTGCCCGGGCGTCACGGCAGACTTGTCCCTGGTCTGGGCAGAAGGCATGAGATACAGCCCCGGATGGCGCTTGTCCCGGATTAAGGCCTGCTTTACCCGGCAGTTTCCCTCCACCACGTCCACCAGATTGTAGACAATGCGGTTCTCCAGTCCCATAACCACATCCAGATTTCGAAGGCCGATGTCCGTGTCAATCAGACAAACCTTCTTTCCCAGCTTTGCCAGACCTGTTCCTACGTTTGCCGATGTGGTGGTCTTGCCCACACCGCCTTTACCTGAAGTGACGACAATGACTTCGGAGCTCTTCTGCTCCTGGGAAAACTGATTTTCCATATACTGTCCCTCCATATTATTTTGTCGTCATTCTGCCGGAACTCTCAAAAACCTTCCAGCAAATCTTTGGTAAGCATTTCAAAGGCTATCTTATCGTTTTTCACATATGCAATTTTCGGCTGTACCTTCGGGCGTATACCCCATTTCGACTGCTTTGCGGTCGGTCTGTATTTGAAATCGCCGATTTTGATTTTCTCCGGCTCCATTTCAAGCGCTGCAATAAAGGCGTCCGGCTGTCCGTTGCCGCCGGCGTATGCCTCCCCGTATAAGCCTCCCAGAATAATAATATTTTTTGCGCTGATAATCGCGCTTCCGGGATAGACGTCACCCAATATGATAATGCTGTTCTCTGTCTCCAGAACCTCTTTATTCTTCAGGCTTCCCTTAAAGAACTGCCCGTCCTCCCCTTTGGAAAGCTTTTTTTCCGTATGGGCCAGGGCCTTGATAAACTTCTTGTTGGTAGCGTCGTCCTTTCCCACAATGCAGATAATGGTAAGGCTGCTGTTTTTTTGTATGGCGTCCAGAATCATAATCTCTTCGGCTCCGGACACCTGCCGGTCTTCAATGGACAGCGCCATGGACGCATCTCCGAAAAATGCCTTCGCCTCGGAAAATTTATAGGAAATCTCCTCCAGCAGTTCCTCAAAAGGCGCTTCCTTATCAAGATGTAACGATATTCCGTTGGGAAAGCTCTTAATCAATACCAAATCCTTCATCCGTTTACCACTCCCTTACTCATGCCCCGTATTACAGTTCATTGGAGATACCTTCCTCCGGCGCGTCAGCCTCGCCGGTAATCAACTCATCCTCCTCTGCCAGTCCGTAATAATACATGATAATATTTCTGGTGGCCTGGGCGGCATGATCGGAGGAATATCCGAAAGGAATCCTGGTGGCGATGGCGATTTCCGGCTGTTCATAGGGTGCATAGCATACAAACAACGCATGGCTGGGTCTGGAACTGACCTGCTCCGCCGTACCTGTCTTTCCGGCCACTTCAACCGCCAAATCCGCGAAATAAACCTTGTTTTGCACCACCTGACGCATACCCTTGTGAATGGCGTCCCAGTATTCCCCGGGCATTTCAATCACATTTCTCACATCCGGCTCCGGCTCCCGAATCAGGTTCCCCTCCCGATCCGTCACCTTGTCCAACAGCGTCAGATTAAAGCAGGTGCCGCTGTTGGCAACGGTGGTAACATACCTGGCGATTCCCACCGTGGTATAGCTGTTGGATCCCTGGCCGATTGCCGAACGAACCGCATCCAGCGTGGATACATTAGGCGCCGCCTCCGCAATCTCGATTCCCGATTTTTCCGTGAGACCGTACAAATCCGCGTACTCGTACAGGGTATTCAGACCTTCCGTATCATTATAGACGCCGTTTCTTGTGGAAAGCCGATAACCCACATTGTAAAAATAATAGTTGCAGGAATCCCTGATAGCTGTAGTCAGGGTCTCATTCCCGTGGCCGCTCCGCCTCCAGCACCTGGGAGAAGGCTCAATCTCCGTAAAGGTTCCCACACAGGTAAACTTGTCCCGCAGGCTGATAACTCCCTCCATCAGGCCGGCGGTAGCCGTCACCATCTTAAAGGTGGATCCCGGAGCCAGCGCTGACTGGGTGGCGTAATTCCACTGGGGATTCGCCTTGTCCGCATTCAGCTTTGCAAAGTATTCCGCATCCACGGAATTAGCCATTTTGTTATTGTCATAGCCCGGATAGGAAACCATGGCAAGAATGTCGCCGGTGCTTGTATCCGTGATAATGCAGGAAGCATTACAGGGATCCAAGGCCAGCTGGGCCGGTGTAATGTCGATACTGTCTATCCTGTTTTTCATAAAGTTATATGCGGACAGCTTACCATTGTACAGGGCGCTCTCGTCCTCCGGCGGGATTTCCACCAGCATCTGTTCGCAGAGTATCATGCAGACCTGCTTCCCTGTTATAGTGTCCGAAAGCAGCATATATTTATAAAAACGCTTCTGAAATTCCGTGTTCTTGTCTATCATGGCAATGATGTAATCCAGAAGCACATCATAGATTTCCGCAGAATCCGAATATTTGTCGTCAATGCTCAGTTTACTCACGTCAATCCAGTTTTTGGAAATACAGTATTTCAGGTATTCGTTCAGGCTGATAACCTCATCCGTAACCCATGCAATCTGAGTCGGGTCATTGGCGTCCACCGCCTCGGTTATGATAACGCCGTTTCTGTTCAGCAGCGTCACGATATTGCTCTCATAGGTCTGATATTCCTTTGACAGCTTTTTATAAGGCGTCCTGCTTTCCGTCAGTTCCTGTATAAGCTTCTCATAGACCTGCTCCTTATATGCAAGATATGCCTGGTAGACAGCCGTCTCCGTCTCCCCTGCATTTTCCGACGCCATATGCTTCACATCGATGATGGAATTGTTGAACATGGCAAAATACACATCATAGATGGGTATTTTAATATCCGAACTGCCGGCGTTGGCTGCCGCCTTATATTCCTTGGCGTTGATGATCTTTTCCGACACAAGTCCCGCCAGCTTCTGTTCCAGAATATTATATACCGCCTTCGTGAGTTCCATATCAATTGTGAGATAAACGTCCTGCCCGGCCTGGGCCTCTTTACGTTCCTCAATGGAAATCACCTTCCCCATATTGTCAACTACTACCCTTTCATAGCCCTTGACGCCCTGGAGCGTGGTTTCAAAAGCCGACTCAATACCGCCCTTCCCCACCACATCATTGATATTATATACGTCGCTGCCCTTGCCCTGCTCCTCCATTTCGGCGTTCAAGGCAGTCAGCTCGTCCGAGGAAATCTTGCCTGTATAGCCCAGCAGATGGGCAAAATACTTACTGTCCACATACTTCCGCACCGTGTCCTCCACGATGGTGACGCCGGGCAGCTCCTGGGAATTCTCCATAATTACGGCCACCGTCTTCTCGCTGACATCCGTGGCAACCGTGGTACCTATGTATTTTCTGTAGGAAGTAAGATCCATGGCATAGCGAATGGTGACAAGCTTCAGCCAGTCTTCCCTGCTGTATCCTCTTCCCGGAATAAAGTCGCTCTTGGTATCCTCCGGATCCTCATACTCGCCAATGGCGAACTTTTCCTCCGAAAGAAATTCCAGCACCTCCTCCGCAGTGGATGCCTTCATCTCATCATCCAACTCACCTACGGTCTTTTTACCGTAAACGTCTGCCAGAAAACGCAAAAGGCTTGTCCCCTCCACCGTAAAAGCAAACTCTCCGTCCTCGTTCAGCATAATCTTGAAATCCGTAATTACATGGTCTCCGTTCCTCTCAATCATGTGAATCAGCTTCAGGACGGTCTCGTTTAAGTTTGCATTCTTTTTCCTGCCGGACTCAAACACATCCTCTATTTTCACCGAGTATGCCAGTTCGTTATAGGCCAGAACGTTTCCGTTCCTGTCATAAATATTGCCCCTGGTGCTGGCTATGTCTCTGGTCTTTTCCGTTTCCAGCACAAAATTTTCCAGATATTCTTCGCCGTGGACAATCTGCAAATCAAAGCAGCGATATATCAGAATCCCTCCCAGAATCAAAAAAACAAGGGTAAAAATTGTCAGGCGGCTGGTAAAAAAGCTTATTATCTTTTCCTTGAATTCATCAAACATATCTCTGTGCCCTCCTTCTTTCCCGGGCCTCCAGTTTTCCGTTTACCTTTAATATCAACGGATACAGAAACAGCGTCACCACAATGGTATAAAGCACCTCCGGCAAAATCACATGGGAAAAATAGTAGGTAAACTGAAATTTGCCGCGAAGCATAAACAACAATATGTAACAGATTGTACCGTAGGACAAATCACTGGTCACTATCAGCGCTATGGGAAGCTTAATGTCCTCGGGATAAAATATGCGGCTGAACTTGCCGTTCAGGTAACCTATGTACATCAGCACCAGAGCATAGAATCCCAGGAAGCTTCCGAAAAAAATATCGTTTAGCAGCCCGCAGAAAAAACCGATTATCAGCCCTTCCTTCTCCCCTCTCATAAAGCCGAAGGACGCCGTCAGGACAATCATCATATTGGGAATAATACCGGCAAAGGCAATATGGCTGAACACACTGCACTGCAGAATGAAGCTGACCAGCACAAACAGCGTCACAACAAATTTTCTGAGCATACTGCCTCCTTTCCGCTTTTTACTGCCAGTTCTGGGGAACCTGCTTTCTGTCTGTGATAACCAGCACCTCCCCCAGGTGTTCGAAATCCACCGCAGGCGTAATCAATCCGGATTTTGTCAGGTTGTTGGCGTCTTTTTCAATGGAACTGATATATCCGATCAAAATATTCGGCAGAAACTTATCGCTGATGTTGGAGGTTACCACCTTGTCTCCCTCCACCACCAGATTTCTGCTGTCCACCAGCTGGCTGAAGCTGATGCAGTTGTCCGCCATCAGCTGCAGATCCCCTGCCACCATCATATTGTCCTCCGTGGAAAGAGTCATGCCGCTGACATAACAGTTATCGGAAATAATGGACGTCACCTTTGCCCAATTGGGCCCTACCGACGTGATACGCCCCACCAGACCGCCTCCCGCGATAACGTTCATGTCCAGGGCCAGCCCGTTCTCACTGCCTTTATCAATCAGGAAGGAGGAATACCAGTTTCCGGCGTCCCGGCCGATAATACGGGCGGCCACCTTATTGTACTCTCCGTACTGTTCGCTTAAGTCAACCAGCTCTCTCAAGCTGTTCAATTCATATTTATCCTGCTGAAGCAGGATGTTCTCTTCTGTCAGCGCGGCAATTTCTTCCTTCAGCCGGGCATTCTCATCCAGAAGGGACCGTATCTGCACCAGTTCCTCAGAACGGTTGGAAAGCCAGCTTCCCAGCTTCCCGATTCCCTGCTGAAAGGGCACCACCACATAACCCACCACCGAATTCAGCGGCCTGTTAAATACATCCGTGCCAAAGGTAACCAGCATCAGCAGAGTACAGAGTATGGTTAAAATTAAAAGGAGATATTTACTCGGCAAAGTAAATCTCTCCCCTTTTCTTTTTATTACTGGGCTCATTTACTCATCCCTTCGATTGCATACGCTACGGATTTATAGTTGTCGTCCTTGATAATCTTGGCAAGTCCCATAACCACGCTGGTAGAGGGGCTTTCCGCCACGTTCACCTTCAGTCCCGTGCCCGTTGCCATTCTCTCCGCCAAATGATTCACCTGAGAAGCTCCCCCGGTCAGGAAAATGCCGTGTCGGTAAATATCCGCCGCAAGCTCGGGAGGCGTCCTCTCCAGAATCACCTTCACATTGTCGATAATCGTATTAAAATGCTCCTCCAGACAGTCATCCACCAGCTTTGTGGGTATCTCCCGCTCCACGGGAAGCCCGGTCACAATATCCCTGCCGTAGACCACCGCTCCCGCGCCGCTCTCCTCCAGCTCCCGCAGGGAAATCTTTACGGACTCCGCCGTCTTGCCGCCGATTATCAGGCTGAATTCCTTCCTGACCGCTGCCCGGATTGCCTCGTCAAACTTTAAACCCCCCGTCTTAATCAGACGGCTCAGTACAATCCCCCCCAGAGACAGAATGGAGATCTCCGTGGTCTCGTAACCCACGTTCACCACCAGCACTCCCTGGGAATTTTTAACATCGATTTCCAGCCCCAGTCCGTCTGCAACGGCTTTTTCCACCACCATTATCCGTTTCGCCTTTACCCCCGCGTCCTTCACCAGGTCATAGAAGGCTCTCTTTTCCACCTCCGTCACATCCGTGGGCACCGCAATATAAAAGTCCGCAGGCTTGCTGTTCCCCTTCTGAAGATCCGCCACGAAATAACGGACCAGGGTCTCCATATTCTTAATGTCCGCAATGACACCGTTGGAAAGCGGATAGGATATATGAATATTTCCGGGGGCTTTCTCATACATTTCAAATGCAGAATCCCCGTAAGCAAAAAGCGTATTCTTATTCTCGATAGCAATCATGTTCTTTTCAATGAGAACCTTGTCATCACTTCTGCTGTAGATTTTAATGTTGTTGGTGCCGAGATCGATACCAAATGCGTTGTTTGCCAAAATGACAACCCCTTTCTTATCGTAACTATCAGTTAATTTTCGTCTGCGAACCAGGAGGCCTCCCGGAAACTGACATACCGGTTATCTCCTATCACAATATGATCCAGCAGGGGAATATCCATTTTATCCCCCAGCTCTCTGACCGCAGCCGTGATCTCTATGTCGCTTTCGCTGGGCGACGGATCCCCGCTGGGATGATTGTGTACCAGCAGTATATTCACCGCCTTTGCATCCAGGGCCTCCAGAAAGATTTCCCTGGGAGAAATCAGCGCCATCCTTACGCTGCCCTCCGACAGCTTCTTTTCACGGATGAGCCGGCCCTTTGCGTCAAGGCTGGCAAGAAATACGCATTCCGTATCCCTGTGCCGCAGTTTTTCCATGAAATATGCAGCAACCTGTCCGGAATTGGTAAATTTCTCTCCCGCTCCGGCAGTAGCCGCGCTGATACGCACGGACAGCTCCGCGATACACTTCAGCTTCACCGCCTTAACCTGACCGATTCCCTTGATGCCCTCCAGCTCCTCCAGACTCACGTCATGGAGGCCCAAAAGCCCCTTCTTGGGGTACCTGGTCAGCCCCAGCACCTGTTCCGCCAGCTGAACCGCACTTTTTTCCTTTGTGCCGGTTCTGATAATGATTGCCAGAAGCTCAGCTTCCGTCAGGTTCTCCGGCCCGAAACGCAGAAATCTTTCATAGGGCAGTTCCTGCGCTGCATCCGCCTTCTTCTGCGGCATACATGACTCCTTCTACCTTCTTCCGTCCACCGGAAGAGAATGCAAAGCATTCTTCTAAGCGGACAGCGTCCGCTTTTTCAGCGGATAAAGCGATATACCACCAGCGCTATGACTACGCCGATGACGCTCGCAATGGTAATGTGGATTGTCAGTCCAAAGGTCAGAACGAAGAATCCAAGGTCAAGAACAATGGGAGAACTCAGCCCGAAGGACTGCCCGTAGTTTAAAAAGCTGCCCTGAAAATATGAACCGATAAACCGCCCTATGACAAATCCCACAAGCACCAGCAGCACCGGCAGCCAATTTCCTTTTTTCAAAACAATTCCTCAACTTTCTTTTGTACTGTTTGCGCCGTCCTTTTCCGCTGCCCGTGCGGGAAAAGACGGTCCGGATGCCCCTTCGGACATTCCATGCTTCACATTAAGGTTTATTTTACCATAAAATGAAAAAGCTGTACACAAAAATCAAATAATTAATTTTTATCTTTTTCGACCGGTTTTTCCCGCAGGGTCAGCACGGCCCTGATTTCTTCACAATTCCTCTGTCAACCAGAAACTGCAGGGATTTCAGAATTCCCAGCTTGGCGTGGAACCAGGTCAGCCCTCCCTGAAAATATACCGCATAGGGCGGCTTGAGCGGCCCGTCTGCGGAAAGCTCTATGGAGGAGCCGGATACAAACGCTCCTGCAGCCATGATGACCTTTGCGTCATATCCCGGCATATCCCAGGGCTGAGGCGTCACATGGCTGTCCACGGAGGCCGCCGCCTGAATGCCCTGACAGAAGGCGATCACACCTTCCGGGGTGCCGAAGGTAATGGCCTGAATGATGTCGTGGCGGCTTTCAACACTGTCCGGCGCCACCGGGAAGCCCAAGGGTTCATACAGATTTGCCGCAAAAATTGCTCCCTTCAGCGCGGCCGCAGTCACCGTCGGCGCCAGAAACAGGCCCTGATAAAAATCCTTTAATACTCCCAGGGAGGCGCCCACTTCCTTGCCCAGTCCGGGGGATGTCAGCCGGAAGGCCGCATTTTCCACACACTCCCGTTTCCCTGCAATATAGCCGCCGATGGGCGCAAGCCCGCCCCCTGGATTTTTGATGAGGGATCCCACCACCATATCCGCTCCCGCCTCGGCAGGCTCTATTGTTTCCACGAACTCGCCGTAGCAGTTGTCCACCATACAGATGACATCCGGCTTGATTCCCTTGATAAAGGCAATCAGATCTCCGATTTTCTCCACTGACAGGGTGGGCCTGGTCTGATAGCCCTTGGAACGCTGAATGGTTACAAGCCTGGTATGTTGATTTACCGCCTTCCTGACGGCTTCATAGTCAAAGCCGCCGTCGGGCAGCAGATCCACCTGGCGGTAAGAGATTCCGTACTCCGCAAGAGAGCCTCTGGAAGGACGGATACCTATGACCTCCTCCAGCGTGTCATAGGGCTTTCCCACCGGGGAAAGCAGTTCATCTCCCGGCCGCAGATTACTCATCAACGCCAGGGCCAGGGCATGGGTGCCGCAGGTAATCTGGGGACGCACCAGAGCGTCCTCCGTGCCAAAAACCTTGGCGTACACAGCCTCCAGGGTATCCCGCCCGAGATCATTGTAGCCGTAGCCGGTAGTGCCCAGCAGACAGGCCTCGCTGACCCGGCAGTCCTGCATTGCCTTCACCACCTTCATCTGGTTATACTCCGCATTTTCATCAATCCTCTGAAACCGGGCAGCCAGTTTTTCCAAAACTGACTCCCCGTATTCATACACCTGTTTCCCGATGCCCATCCGGGCGTACATTTCCCGTAATTCAGCCATGCTATCCTCCACCTTCATCCTATTCGCAGGACGCCCCGCCCCAGCCCCCCGGCAAGCTGCTCTTACTGTCAGGATCTTCCGGAATATCCGTGCAGCCGCTCCGATCCTTCATTTTATCAAGCATAAAGGCCAGCATCCTGTCCTCATCATAGTCAAATTCCTCTTTATTGACCCAGATCACATCCCGTTCCCTGCGAAACCAGGTGAGCTGCCGCTTGGCAAAATGTCTGGTATCCCGTTTTAATATTTCCACGGCCTCCTCATAAGTGGTTTCCCCTTCAAGCCACGCCAGAAGCTCCTTGTAGCCCAGCCCCTGCATAGACACCATGTCTTTCCTGCATCCCATGTCCCGCAGCCGTCTGACTTCATCCGCAAGGCCCCGAACCAGCATTTCGTCCACCCGCTGCTCAATGCGGGCATAGAGCCTGTCCCGTTCTTCATTCAGCACAAAATAGCAGGAAGCATAAGCGCTTTCCTTCTGTCTCTCCCGAAGGTTATGCTCCGAAATACGCTTCCCCGTCAGATGATGAAATTCCAGAGCCCGGACGGTACGCTTTATGTTGTTTGTGTGAATTTCCTCCGCCGCTGCCGGATCCGCCTCCCGCAGAAGGGTATGGAGATATTCCGCCCCTTTTTCGGCCGCAAGCTTCTCCAGTTCCCTTCTGTATGCCGTATCCTCCGGCTCTTCCGTGAAATCCACGTCCCGCAGAAGGGCCTGAATATAAAAACCGGTACCCCCGGTGACAACGGGAATATGCCCCCTCTCATATATTCCTCTGATACACTCTTCGCAGCGCTCCTTAAACAGCACTACATTAAAGGGTTCCCAGGGTTCCAGAATATCAATCATATGGTGGGGAATGCCCTGCATTTCCTCCGGCCTGATTTTAGCGGTCCCAATGTCCATATGCCGGTACACCTGCATGGAATCTGCCGATACAATCTCGCCGTTTACTGCCGCCGCCAACGCAAGGGACAGCCTGGTTTTTCCCACGGCAGTAGGCCCTGTCAGCACCACCAGCGGAGGCTTACGTTTTTCCTGTATTTCCATATTCTGCCTCATGTCACAATTCTCTTAAACTTCCGATCCATCTCCTCTTTCGTCATGACGATAACGGTTGGTCTGCCATGTGGACAGTTGTAAGGGTTTTCCAGCGTCAGCAGTTCGTCAATCAAGGCTTCCGCTTCCGCAAAGCTCAGAAGATTGTTTCCCTTCACCGCCGCCTTGCAGGACATGGATGCAATCTTCTCCTCCACCACCCGGATGCCGCCGAAGCTGCCCCCGCCTGCCAGCTGATCCAGCACCTCCAGAAACATCTCCCGCTCCCCGCAGCCGTATAAATCCACAGGTACGCTGCGCAGGGCATACTCGCTGCCACCGAAGGCCTCAATCTCAAATCCCAGGCTTTCAAAAACCTCCATATGCTCCTTCAGCACCGTCTCCTCCTGTCCCGAAAGACTGACAATTACAGGCGGCATCAGTGCCTGTGACACTACACTTTTCTCCCTGAACTGCTTCATCAGCCGCTCATAGTTCACCTTTTCATGGGCCGCATGCTGGTCAATCATCAAAAGCCTGTTATCAAACTCAATCAGCCAGTAGGTTTCAAAGACCTGCCCGATGATCCGAAACCTGCTGCGGTTGTCCGCCGTCAGCAGCTTTTCCTCAAACAAATTCAACTGGACAGACGCCTGTGCCCGCTTTCCGGCGACGGATTCCGCTCCGATTTCTGACTGCGGCCTCGGCTCCGCCTCCGATCCGCCCTCTGCCTGCAGTTCCGGCTCTGTTTCTGAACCGCCCTCTGGTGAGTCCGGCTTCGCCTCCGCTTTCGTTTGCAACTCCGATGTTTCCGTAAAAAAATCTTCTTCTGACACGCCTGTCGCTTTTTGGGGCATTTCCCCGAAATTTGCAGATTCATCCTGCATTTTCTCGGTGCTTTCACCATTTTTCACCCTGGCCCATACGGGATTTTGAATAAATTCCTGCATTTTAGGGCGTTCCGCCTCATATTTCATTTCTTCCATGACACGATACGCATCCCCACGACGCTGTTCAAAAGGCTCCGGCGTTCTTTCCTTCTCTCGCAGAATCCGTTCCGCCTTCTCCTCCGCCTTCCGCTCCCGTTCCGTGGACAGCAGCGCGTCCGGAATCATCTCATGATGCTTCAGGGTATATTTTACAGCGCCGCAGAGAAGGGCGCTGAAAGCCATGGCATCCGTAAAACGCACATCCATTTTGGTGGGATGCACATTTACGTCCACCCGGTTTGTATCCATGTTAATGTGCAGCACGCAGAGAGGAAATTTATGCTGCATGAGATATTCCCGGTAGCCCTCCTCCACCGCTCTTGCCACCACATTGCTCCTGACAAATCTGCCGTTGATAAAATATATCTCGTAACTCCGGTTGGAGCGCACCTGCACCGGCTTGCCAAGATAACCCTCTATTTTGACGCCGTCCTGAGCGTATTGAATGGGCACCAGCGCATTTGCCACATCCCGGCCGTAAATACGATAGATTACCTCCCGTAAATCCCCGTTTCCCGATGTGTGGAATTTCATCTGGCTTCCCAGCATCAGCTTAAAGGAAATATCCGGTCTGGACAGCGCAAGATGCTCCATCAAATCTGCAATATAGCCGCCCTCCGTAGCCGGCTGCCTTAAGAATTTCCGCCGCACGGGAGTGTTGAAAAACAGGTTCCTCACAATGAAGGTAGTACCCTCCGGCGCGCCTACCTCCTCAAAGGCGGTTTCCCGGGCGCCCTCCAGAAGAATACGGCTGCCGGTAATGCCATCCGCCGTCCTGGTAATGACTTCCACCTTTGCCACCGCCGCAATACTGGACAATGCCTCGCCTCGAAACCCCAGGCTGGAAATGCGCACCAAATCCTCCGCATTTTCAATTTTGCTGGTGGCATGCCGCAGGAAAGCCGTTCTGAGCTGTTCCCGCTCCATGCCGCAGCCGTTGTCCGTAACCCGGATGAAGGAGATGCCCCCATCCTTTGCCTCCACCGTGACCGCAGTGGCGCCGGCGTCGATGGCATTTTCCACCAGCTCCTTCACCACGCTGGACGGGCGCTCCACCACCTCGCCGGCAGCAATTTTGTCGATTGTCTCCGAATCCAGAATATGTATCTGCGCCATCCGTCCCTGTCCTTTCTTCTCCTTAAAACCGTTTTTTCCGTAAACTGCCTCTTATTTTGGAAGAATTCGCCTGGCGAATTCTTCCGGGCGGAAAAGCTCTGCTTGCAGAGCGTAGACCGGGAAGAATGCCTAAAGAGGTGTGCTATGCACCCTCTTGGCATTCTTCTGTGTGAGATTAGAATTTCTTCGCGAAACAGCTAAGCCTGAGAATCAGGCTTTTGGCTGTTGAGCGATTAGAAATTCTTCTCACACTTGCCAACGGTTCTTCAGTTTATTCTGCAGTCTGTACAATGTGTTCAGCGCATCCAGAGGCGACATGGTATTGACCTCCACCTCCATCAGCTCCTTTAAGACGTCCTCATCCGTCACCGTGTCAAAAAGGGACATCTGAGCCAGGTCAACCTCGTCCAGCTTCGGCTGCTTTTTTGCCTTTGTTTCTCCCCTCTGATCCACGGTAATACTCTGTATCTTTTCGATAATATCGTTGTCCGTCAGCTGTTCCACAATTTCCTTTGCACGATCGATTACCATGTCGGGAACACCGGCAAGCTTTGCCACCTGAATGCCGTAGCTCTTATCCGCCCCGCCCCTGATAATCTTTCTCAGGAACACAATATCGTCTCCGCACTCCTTCACAGCGATACAGTAGTTGTTCACATTATTCATCTTGCCTTCCAACTCGGTAAGCTCATGGTAATGGGTGGCAAACAAAGTCTTTGCCCCTAAAAGCTTGCGGTTGCTGATATGCTCGATCACCGCCCAGGCAATACTCAGACCGTCAAAGGTAGAGGTACCCCTTCCGATTTCGTCCAGAATCAGCAGACTGTCCGCCGTGGCATTCCTCAGAATATTTGCCACCTCGTTCATCTCCACCATGAAGGTGGACTGGCCGCTGGCAAGATCGTCAGAAGCCCCCACTCTGGTAAATATCCTGTCCACAATGCCGATGTTTGCGCTTTTTGCCGGTACAAAGCAGCCCACCTGGGCCAACAGTACAATCAGCGCCGTCTGCCGCATATAGGTAGACTTCCCCGCCATGTTGGGCCCGGTGATGACGCTGATGCAGTGATTTCCGTTGTCCAGATAGGTATCGTTTGCCACAAACAAATCGTTTGTAATCATCTGCTCCACAACGGGATGCCTGCCCTCCTTGATGTCTATGATTCCCTTCTCATTCAGCTTAGGGCGCACATACCGGTTTCGTTCGGACACCAGTGACAGAGATGTATAAACATCCAGCTTTGCTATGGCCTTGGCCGTCCTCTGGATACGCTCCAACTCCAGAGCGATGGATTCCCTGATTTTGCAGAACAAGTCATACTCCAGGGCTGTCAGCTTATCTTCCGCGTTTAATATGGTATCCTCCAGTTCCTTCAGCCGGGGCGTGGTATAGCGCTCTGCGTTTGCAAGGGTCTGCTTGCGTATGTAATCCTCCGGCACCATATTTTTATAAGAATTGGTTACTTCAAAATAATAACCGAACACCTTGTTATATTTGATGCGCAGGTTCTTGATGCCTGTGCGCTCTCTGTCCTGCTCCTCCAGCTCCGCAAGCCACTGCTTGCCGTCCCTTTTGGCGTTCCGCAGTCTGTCGATGGTCTCGTCGAAACCGTCCTTAATCATGCCGCCTTCCCTGACGGTAACAGGAGGATCCTCCTCAATGGAATTGTAAATCAGCTGATAAACGTCCTCAAGTCCGTCAATGTCGTCCTCGATCTCCTTCAGCTCCTCCTTTGAAAAGCCCTTTAGGACTGTCTTCACCGCCGGCAGCATCTCAAGAGAGTTGCGGAAGGCAATAAAATCCCTTGGATTAGCCGTCTTATAGGTCACCTTGCTCAAAAGCCGCTCCAGGTCATAGACCGGATTCAGATACTCTCTGATTTCATCCCGGGAAACGCTGTCGCCGTTCAACTCCTCCACGGCGTCCAGCCGCTTTTCCATCTCTCCCTTGTCAATCAGCGGCTGCTCCAGCATACTGCGCAGCAGCCTGCCCCCCATGGCAGTCCGGGTCTTGTCCAGCACCCAGAGCAGAGAACCTCTTTTCTGCTTTTCACGGAGGGTTTCCGTCAGTTCCAGATTCCGCCGGGTAGCGCTGTCCAACAGCATGTACTTATTTGTCAGATAGGGAGAAATATGGGTAAAATGCGCCAAATCCGTTTTCTGAGTCTCATGGAGAAACTGCAGCAGAGCGCCTGCCGCCAGCAGGCCGATAGGAAAATCCTCTATACCTAAACCGGTCAGGGTATTGACCTTGAAATGCCGCTGCAGCACCCGCCTGCATCCGTCGTCGTCGAAAAGATGCGGCTCCAGCGCATTGATGGGAATATGATATCTGCTCCGCAGCTGTTCCACCTCAAAACCGCTGACAAGAAAAGCCTCATTGCAGATAATTTCCGAAGGCTCATATTTCATAAGCTCGTCATTCAGTTTTCCCAGATCCTCCACCTCGGTAAGATAGTAATCCCCCGTGGTGACGTCCGCCGCAGAAATACCGATTTTGGTAGGCGTATATACAATACACAGCAAAAAGTTATTTTTGGATTCCTCCAACGCCTGCACATTCAGGTTTGTACCGGGGGTAACCACACGGGTGACTTCCCGCTTCACCAGCCCCTTTGCCAGTTTCGGGTCCTCCATCTGCTCACAGATAGCCACCTTGTATCCTTTATTGACCAACCTGGTCAAGTAATTTTCCACCGCATGATAAGGAACGCCGCACATAGGCGCCCGTTCCTCCAGTCCGCAGGCTTTTCCCGTCAGGGTAAGCTCCAGCTCTTTGGACACTGTAAGGGCGTCGTCAAAAAACATTTCATAAAAATCCCCCAGACGGTAAAAAAGAATACAGCCCGGATACTGCTTTTTGGTCTCCAGGTACTGCTGCATCATAGGGGTAAGTTCTTCTACGGGAATCTGCTGCTCCGGCATTGCGGGTACACTCCTGTTCTCTAATCGTAAAAAAGCGGATATTCTGCCAGGCAAAATATCCGCTTGGCAAACACACAACGAATTGCGTATTTGCCTTTATTGTACCACAAAATGTTGTTATTGTAAATCAGCAACCATGCTTCTTTTTGATAGTAAGTAACAGTTCAGCCTTCGCCAGCTTTTTTATCAGGTTGATCCTGTGTTCAAACCAGAATCGGTATAGCAGTATGGGAACAAAGAGTACCAACAGGATTACAAGAAAACCCACCACTGCCTCTGTAATGATACCCGGTTTCAATTCGGCAACCCGCCTGCTGATTTCCGCAGCCGCCTGACCGGGGTATTCTCCTCCTTCTATATCTTTAATCCGATAGACTGCGGGCAGCGCGGTACATACAAAGGCTATCGTCAGGTCGTTCCATATTGCGTTGGTGATTGTCTTCCGGTACCGAGAAGCCCATTTTCTCAGAGGAGATAGTTCTTTTCCCATATTGCACCACCTTTCTTCATACAATTTCCCATTTCTTATATTTTAGCATAATAAACTGCCTGCGACAAGGTTTCCTGCCGAAGCTGCCGGTACCGTTCCGGTGACGGCGTAAACTGACAATCGTTCCCATGCAGACCCGCTTTCGCTTGAAGGCGCGACGTAACGGTACATAAGCAGGCACAATACGCCTGCTAAGTACCGACGTCTTGCACAGTCTGCATGAGAACGACTGCCAGTTCCCGCCTGTAACAAGCAAGACGGGCGCGTCCTCTACCGGCTGCCGTCCTCCATAACCGCCGTGCCAAGGATCCCCAGCACCTCATCTTCATGCTCCGCCAGCCAGTCTGCGGCGCCATCCGACAGCGCCACAAAGGTTCCGGGCGTTCCGGACTCTTTCGGGAACACGATAAAGCTCCAGGTATCCCCGTCGTCAAAAATGCCCATTCTGCCGGACAAGCCGCTGTCAAAGGTAATGTCCTGCTCCACCAGTCCGACGCCGCACACGCCGAATGATTCACAAAAGTATAAGCCCGCCCAGCCGCTGCAGCCCACAGGACGGAACCGGACGCCAAATCTTCCGGCCGCCTCGTCTCCGTACGCCTCTGCCTCAGACTCCCAGCCCACGGGAATCTTCAGGCTGATTTTCTTATCCTGCCACTCACATTCCACGCTTTCAGCATTTTCCAAAGATATAGGGGCAAGAGGCAGGCCGCATATCATTTCATCCTGCTCCGGGCTGCCATCGCCCTGATTTTCCGCAGTCCGGGTCACGGCCGTTCCTTCCCCGTCGCTGCTTCCCGTAGGGGCGGGGCTGTTGCGCTTCAGCTTTTTCACCAGATAGGCAAATTCATCTCTGTAATCGTCGGCATCTGTATCCGCCTTGGCCAGCAGGCTCTCTATGCCTTTAAAGGAAGACGTTCCCTTATAATTGCTGTCTCTTACCAATAAACCAAACTCCGCAACCGCCGCTGCAAAGTAAAAATCTTCCCCCGGCTGCGTCGTATAGACGTCCTCATTCATGACATACTCCTCTAAGATGCTTTCCCCATCGTCCGCCGGGTCTTTATAGCGGATCCTTAAGGTGGCCCACTCTCCGTTCTCAATCCCGGAAGTCCCCGCCTGATACTTCAGATCCGTCTCGGGAATTTCCTGTTTGGAATCCGTGGGTATGATTTCATAAAGAGCCGTCACGGTATGTCCTGCGCCGATTTCTCCCGCGTCCTTCGTGTCGTCGTCAAAGTCCTCCGTGGCAAGGATCCGGTTCTCATAGCCCAGAAGCCGATACCCCTTTATATAAGCCGGATTAAACTCCACCTGAAGCTTTACGTCCTTCGCCACGGTCACAAGGGTGGCGCCCATTTCCTCCACCATCACCTTCCTGGCTTCTGCCCGGGAATCAATATAGGCATAGTTGCCGTTTCCGTTGTCCGCCAGGGTTTCCATTTTATTGTCCTTGAGATTCCCCGTACCAAAGCCAAGCACCGACAGGTAAATGCCGGACTCCCGCTTCTCCGCTACAAGCTCCTTTAAATCGCTTTCAGAAGTGGTTCCCACATTCAAATCACCGTCCGTAGCCAGTATGATCCTGTTATTGCCGCCCTCTATAAAATTCTCCTCCGCCAGCCTGTATGCCGTTTCGATTCCGGCGGAGCCGTTGGTGGAGCCGCCGGCCTGTAAATTGTTGATAACCTCTGTTATTTTCGTCTTGCTGCTTCCCTTTTCCCCTTCCAGCAGCACCCTGTCGGAACCCGCATAGGTTACAACGGATACTCTGTCCTTCTCTGTCAGCTCATCCACCAGCATGGTAAATGCAGACTGCAGCAGGGGCAGCTTGTCGTCGCTGTTCATGGATCCTGATACATCCAGCAGAAATACCAGATTGGACGCAGGCGCTTCGCTGAAATCAATCTCCTCTGTCTTCAGGCCGATCTGCAGCAGCCTTGCGTCCTCATTCCAGGGGCACTCCCCTATTACCGTGGTGACCCCGAAGGGCTCGCCGTTCCGGGGCAGCTGATAGTCATAGTTAAAATAGTTCAGCAGCTCCTCAATCCGCACCGCCCCTGCCGGAATATCCTCTATGGAATAATCAGCCTCTATCATTCTTCTTAAGTTGGTGTAAGACGCTGTATCCACATCCGCTGAAAAGGTTGATACGGGACTGTTTTTCACAGACTTGAAACCCGGCTCCTCCAGGGCGTTATATTCCTCCGTATTCCAGTCCGGCTCCTCCCCCGGTTCCGCCATTTCCGCCGCCCACATTCCATCTGCCATGTCCGCCGTCATTCCCGCTGCAGGCGCCTCATTGGCAGTATAATATCCGTCTGCGGTGTTTTCTTCAAGCAGGTAACCGCCCTCTGCCGCCTGACCGCCGCTGTTGCTTTTCCGGCTGCCGGAACCATCTCCTGAGGCTCCGCAGCCTGCAAGCATGGATACCACAACCATTGCCGTTACAAATAGTCTGACCTTTTTCATAATACATTTTCTCCCTTCCGATGAGACTGATTTCCTCATCTTACCTATATAGACGGGAAAAAATGGAAAAAGTTCTACACTGCCCCCTCATACCAGCCGATTTTTCCCATCCGGTTCTTCACATAATATTTTCCGCCTGCTTCCAGAATCAGGGAAAGCTTCTCACCCCGCGTCACTTCCAGCCGGGCGTCGCAGTAATCACTGCAGCGCAGCCTGTCATCCTGATGCCAGCGGTTCAGAAATTCCCGCGGCGCCTCAAATTCCTTCCCCGTGGAAGACTGACGCACTCTCGCCATATCCCCCTCTTCCTGCAGCAGCTCCACCACATTGTCGAAATACTGGATATGAACACTTGCGGCTTCGGAGCTCTGGGCGTCCAGCGCCGTTATCACGGGAAAATCGTCACAGAACGTCCAGGAAATCTCGTCTATCCCCGCGTTACAGCCGGGAATCATAATGCCGTTTAGCTGGCCTGCATACTTTAAACCGCAGCCGCCGTCAATGCAGAGAATCCGCCTCTCCCGGTCAAACAGGGGGCTGCCGTTCTCTTCCTCAGGCCTGTACAGGAAAGTGGGCCAATGCCCTGTCACCACGGTATATCTGCTGAAGCTGTATCCCTGATTTCGGAAATTATCATTTTTTAAATAAGGCACTGCGGGGCTGCCCGCCAGAGCGGACAAATCATCCGTAGGCACACCGCCGTGGACAAAAAGATAGTCTCCTGCCGTCAGAATCGTGGGACGGCTCCAAAGGAAATCCAGTTCTTTCCGAAATTGCTCCCGCATCCGGCTCATATGCTCCGCAACATTCTCATCTGTCAACTCATTGACAGGCACCCCCATTTCAGCCAGCATTTCCTGAAACAGACTGCTTCCCCAGGCTCCCGCAGCCCAGCGCAGAAATTCCAGCAGCTCCATGATATGCGGATTCTGCTCGGTTCTCCCGCCATCCGTACCGTCTTCGCTTTTCATTCCGTCTGTGCTGTCTTTGCTTTTTATTCTGCAGTCTGTACTGCCTTCTCCGCAATCCGCCGCAAGTGCATTCATAAGCAGCTGCAGCCTGTACTGCTCCACATTTCCCATGGACACATAGACCGGATGCTGCCTGCAGAGATCCATCACATACTGTACCACCTGCAGGCTCTTCGGCCCCTTTTCAATTAAGTCTCCCACAATGATTAAAATATCGTCGCTTCCGTAATGCATCTGCTCCAAAAGCCGCTTAAGCCGATCCGGGTGGCCGTGAATATCGCTTACCGCCAGCAGCCTCTGCTCCGGCCTTGCCTCAATGCTCTGAATGGTTGTCAGAAGTTCCTCTTTTGCCTGCATTCTCATTTGTGTGTCACCTCTGCGCTTTCTCTGTCTGTCTCCAGATGCAGGCCTCATATCCCTGCAGCTCTCCGGACCTTTTTCCTTCCATTCCCGTATCGTAAACCAGCTCCCACCGTCTTTCCCGATCCTTAGGGGTATATGCCCGGCAGGGCTTTTGCCCCAGATTGCAGTCTATCAGATAAACCTCATCCCCAAGCGCCCGTTCATACACAAAGCGATTCTTCCTTCTGCTGCGAACCAGAAAGCTACCGTACACCAGCGCCTTTGCCCGGTGGCGCAGGCTTATCAGCTCCCGGTAGGCCTCCTGCACGTCCTCCTTTGGCGCCTGCACCAGCCCCTTATGCCAGGGCGGCATGGTCTGATTCCAGGGCAGGAGAACTCTTCCATGCTCCCTGGTGCCCGCCAGAATTGCCCGAAATACCTCCTCATGACTCCGGCTGCGGATATGCTCCTCATAATACCCCTTTGCCTCCACATCCGTAATCTGCTCCATGGAAGTAAAGCGATAATTTGCCAGCCCCATCTCATCTCCCTGAAAGACAAAGGGCGTTCCCTTTAATGTAAACTGCATCACCGCCAGCAGCTTTGCAAGCGGCCCGTGCAGACCTTCATCCCCGGTAATTTTGCTTATCATCCTGGGATTGTCATGATTGTTATAAAACAGGGACATCCAACAGTTATCGCCATAATGCTCCTGCCAGTCAATCATATAATCCCTGAAATAGTTCAAATCATACTCATACTCCTCCAGCCGCACATGCCCCGGCGTTTCCAGGTGGTCAAAGGAGAACACCATATCCAGCTCTCCCCGCTCCTCTCCGGTAATCAGCCGGCTCATCTTCATGCCAAGACCCGGCGTCTCCCCCACGGAAAACGCCTGATGCGGCCCGAAGGCCTTATCGTGCATCTCACGCAGATACTGATGCAGCCTGGGCCCGTAATAATACTGCTCGATACCCGGATACCCCATGAGACTGCCAATGGCCTCGTTGCCCTCAGGCAGGCCCTCTGTCTTGGAGATATAGTTGATAACGTCCATGCGGAAGCCGTCCACTCCCTTGTCCAGCCACCAGTTAATCATGGCGATGACATCCTCACGAACCTTTGGATTATCCCAGTTCAAATCCATCTGCTTTTTGGAAAATAAATGAAGAGACCAGCTGCCATCCTCTTGATTGTGATTCCAGGCCGGCCCGGAAAAAAAGGAAGTCCAGTTGTTGGGCGGCCGGCCGCTGCCGTCATCCTCCCGGAAAAAATAATACTCCCGATAAGGCGAACTGCGATCGGCAAGGGCCTGCCGATACCAGGGATGCTCGTCAGAGGTATGGTTCACCACCAGATCCATAATCAGCCGCATACCTTTCCCATGTACCTGCTCCAGAAGGCAGTCAAAGTCCTCCATGGTGCCGAACTCCTTCATAATGGCATAATAATCTCGAATGTCATAGCCGTTGTCATCATTGGGGGAATCATAGACCGGCGACAGCCAGAGGGCGTCTGCCCCCAGCCCTTTCAAATAGTCCAGTTTATTCATAATGCCCCGCAGGTCACCGATGCCGTCACCGTTACTGTCACAAAAGCTTCGGGGATAAATCTGGTAGAAAACTGCTTCCTTCCACCATTTCTCCGTGACGCCGCCGCAATTTTCCGGCGGCATGTCCTGCTCGCTGTTTACCAGACAAAGCAGGGCGTCATAAAAATCCGCCCCCAGCTTTTTCTTTGTAAGCCTCGCAACCGTCTTAAGCTTTAAGCCTGAAACCACCGGATTGACTATCACCTTCTCAGAAAGCCCCAGCTGCAGCAGAATCTTTGCAAGAGCGTCATGTCCCACGGGATTTTCATACAGCCTGCCAATGGTACTGTCCAGTGTCAGCGGTTTTTTGTCGGATTTCATCTTATCTTCCTTTCCAAGCTTTTCAGAAGCTTTCCCGTTCACAGGCGCCTTATCTGCCCAGCTCCTTACAGATGCGCTGGTACTCTTCCTCGTCCAGCTTATATTTCTTTTTATACAGGAAATAGGAAATCAGCATCAACACACAGGGCAGCACCGTCATGGTAAGCAGAAGCCCCAGGCTTTTTCCTGCCGAGACTCCGGCCCGGCCTTCCGCAGTTCCAAAGATAACGCCGGAAATCTGCGACAGCTTCTGCTCCTCCGTAATCAATCCCTGGGCGCACTCCTGCTCCAGCGCGGAAATCTGATTGGTATAGTCGGTAACGCCCAACAGCAGATAGGTTGCCGAGGTAAGCGCCACAATCAGAGCGGAGCCCATCTTGGTGATAAAAGGACGCAGGGAGGTAATAATGCCCTCTTCCCGCTCTCCGAATTTGTATTCGTTATACTCCACCGTGTTCATAATGGAAATCATCATTACCAGATAGAAGCAATACTGTCCGAAGTTGGAAAGCATATAGCCCACCACCAGCAGCCAGAAGCCCCCGTTTCCCGGAATGGGAATCAGCCCTGCCGCCAGCATCATCACATACCCTGCCGCAGCTATCACCGACATGATTCCCAGCAGCTTCTTTCTGTGTATCCGCCTGGAAATCATGGGATAAAAAATCATCAGAACCGCCGTGGCGGACATGCCCACCGTGGTAAACAGGGAATACAGTCCCCCGTCATAGCCGAAGGTGAAATAAATGTAGGTAGAGCCGATACCGCCGATCACCAGCCCGTTTCCTATCTGCTGAATCAGGAAAATCACCGCCACCCATACCAGCTGGTCGTTCCTGGCAATGGTCTTGAAGGTCTGCGCCAGAGAAACCTTCTTTTGCGGCCCCTGATCCAAGCCTTCCCTGTGCTCCTTCACACCCAGCAGGGTAAACAGCAGGAACAGCGGGCAGAGAATGGCTATCGCCAGGGCAATCCAGCCGTAGGCCACACCGGTGCTGCCGCCGATAGCGCCGCTCCCCGTGGTGAGCAGGGGAATCAGGATAGAAGCGAGGGTGCTGCCGATTCCCGCAAACAGGGTGGCTCTGGAGGTAAACTGGTTCCTAGCGTTGGCGTCGGAGCCAAGCGCGGGAATCATGCCCCAATAAGAAATATCGCTCATGGTATAGGTAATGCTGAAAGCAAAATACATAAGTCCGAAGAACCACACAAAGCTCCAGCCCTGAAGATTTACATTAAAAAGCAGATAAATCACCACCCCGGTGGACAGTCCGCCCGCCACCAGCCAGGGCTTAAACTTGCCGTATTTGGAACGGGTTCTCTCGATAATGTTGCCCATAATGGGATCGTTTAGAGCGTCAAACACCCTGGCCGCAATCATAATGCCGGTGATTGCCGCCACCTGGGCTGCGTCCAGGGAATGGGTAAACAGCACAAATGTCAGCAGATAGCTGTTAATCAGGCAGAACACTGCGTCGCGCCCCACCGTTCCCAGGGGATAGTAAATCAGATTTTTTTGGGTTACATCCTTTTCTTCTTTCAAGTTTTGCCTCCTTCTGTGCCCTGCAGACACATGTTTTCTATTTTTCCCAGATAGTAAAAGCCCCTGCACTCATCCAGGGACACCCGGACTATTTTCCCCACAAGGGAAGCATCCCCCGGCACATGTACAATCATGTTGTTGGAAAGCCTCCCTGTGACCAGCGCCCCGTCATCCTCATTTACCTCTTCTATCAGCGCCTCACAGACTCTCCCCACCTGCTTTGCCGCCTGCTCTCTGGCCGTATCCTGCACCACCTTTAAAAGTCTGTCAAAGCCTTCCTTTACCCGGGCTTCCGGCACCTGATTTTCCATGGCTGCCGCAGGCGTTCCCGTGCGCCTGGAATAAATAAAGGTAAACGCATTGTCGAATTTCACGGTGCGCACCACGTCAATGGTTTCCTCCAAATCCGCCTCTGTCTCTCCCGGAAATCCCACGATAATATCCGTTGTAATGGAAATATCCGGAATCTCCCTGCGTATTTTCAGGGCAAGATCAACATACTGTTCCCTGGTATAGCGGCGGTTCATCTGCTCCAATATCCTGTCGGAGCCGGACTGCAGAGGCAGGTGCAGATGCCTGCATATTTTACGGGACTTTTTTATCACCCGAATTAAATCCTCGGACAAATCCTTAGGGTGGGACGTCATAAACCGAATGCGTTCCAGTCCCTCTATTTTCTCCACCTCCTGCAGAAGCTCTGCAAAGGTCATGGGCTGCTTCAGGTTTCTGCCGTAGGAATTCACATTCTGCCCCAACAGCATAACCTCCACTACCCCGTCTGCCGCCAGGCCCTTAATCTCCCGGAGAATATCCTCCGGCTCCCTGCTCCGTTCCCTGCCCCTTACATAAGGCACAATGCAGTAGCTGCAGAAATTATTACAGCCAAACATAATGTTGATGCCGGACTTAAATGAATATTTCCTTTTGACAGGCAGATCCTCCACAATCCTGTCCGTATCCTCCCAGATGTCTGTGAGCATCCCATCGGCCTCATAGGAGCCATATAACAGCTCCGCAAATTTGTAGATATTATGGGTGCCGAAAATAAGATCCACAAAGGGATAGCTTGTCCTGATCTTTTCGATGACGGAGGGTTCCTGCATCATACATCCGCAGAGGGCAATTTTCATGGACGGGTTTCTGCGCTTACAGCCCTTTAATTCCCCCAGCCTGCCGTAGACGCGCTGGTTGGCATTGTCCCTGACGGTGCAGGTATTGAAAATGACAAAGTCCGCCTGCTCCGAAGGAACAATTTCATAACCCACTCTTTTTAAGATTCCCTCCAGCTTCTCGGAATCTCTTGCGTTCATCTGACAACCGAAGGTGGTCACACAGGCAGTAGGGCTGCGGCCGTTTCCCTGTTCAAACCCCCGAACCCGCTCCCGGCACTTAGCCATATAGTAATACTGTCTGGCCGGTTCCTCTGTGGGCGGCGGTGCGCTTAAATCTACTCTGCCCAAATCAACTTCACCATACATTTCTCTTGACTTTCTCCCGTATTTTAGATTTCTCAATCCCATTTTATCGCTTCATGCGATATTGTGCCATTTATTATCCTGTCTTCTCGTCCAGCCATTAATGCTTCTAATTCTTCTGGTTCAGGAATCACCTCTGGTACAAATTTTATAATCACTCTATACAAAGTATCGATATCTTTTTCAGGTACCAACTCTATTAAATTTTTTAACATCTCTTTACTCATGTTTTATCACCTATCCCTATAATCTTTTATATGCCTGTCCTCTTGGAATAATATTATCAATATATATTATATCATCTTCTATCGAAAACAGCACTCTTAAATCTCCAACTCTCAAACGATATCCATTATCTATCCCCTGCATTTTTTTAATATCCCCAAAAGGTATTTTTTCAATTGCTTCTTTCAGACGTTTCTTCGTTGGTTTATCGACCGCATTAATATATTTCACTGAATTTTTACTATATTCAATTTTCAATAATTTCTTCTCCTTTTCAACATCTTTTCTGCATCCTGTTTACTCACACATTCCGGATATCCAAAGATTATTGTGACAATGATAAGCAGTTCTCCGGCTAATTATTTATCTGAACTCCCCGTACCGCTCCGCCAGCTTCACCAGAAGCTCCGTCACCGCCTCCATGGACTGGACGCAGGCATATTCAAAGCGGCTGTGGTAATTTCCGCCGCCGGTGCAAAGATTGGGACAGGGCAGACCCATAAAGGAAAGCCTTGCGCCGTCCGTGCCGCCTCTCACCGGGGAAACCACAGGCTCCGCCCCCAGCTCCTTCAGCGCCGCCTTCGCATTCTCCATAAGGTGGGCGTGAGGCTGCAGAATCTCCTTCATGTTGTAATAGGAATCCTGCACCTTTGCCGTGACGGTTCCCTCTCCGTATTTTTTGTTCAGGAAATCGGCACAGGCAAGGAACATTTCCTTTTTCTGCTCAAACAGGGCCCTGTCATGATCCCGGATAATATAATCCGCCCTTGTTTCCTCCACATTGCCGGAAATGCCGTCCAAATGGAAAAAGCCCTCGTACCCGCAGGTGTACATGGGATTCTGAAACTGGGGCAGCAGACTCTGGAACTCCTGGGCAATCAGAATGGAGTTCACCATCCGGCCCTTGGCGCCGCCGGGATGGACACTGCGGCCGTGAACCACCAGCCTTCCCGACGCGGCGTTAAAGGTTTCATCCTCCAGCTCTCCCAGCGCGCCGCCGTCTATGGTATAGGCAAAATCCGCGTCAAACAGCTTTACGTCAAAATGATCCGCCCCCGCCCCAATCTCCTCATCCGGCGTGAAGCCCAGACGGATCCTGCCGTGCCGTATCTCCGGGTGGGTCAGCAGATACTCTGCGGCCGCCATGATCTCCGCCACCCCGGCCTTGTCGTCCGCCCCCAGAAGGGTGGTGCCGTCGGTGACGATCAGATCCTTACCCTTAAGCTTTTCCACCTCCGGAAAATCCTCCGCCTTAAACACAATGTTTTCTGCCTGATTCAGCACAATGTCCCCGCCGTCGTAATGCTCCACAATGCGGGGCTTTACCCCTGCCCCGCTCACCGCCGGGGATGTGTCCATATGGGCGATAAACCCTAATGTCACGGCGTCCTCGCAGCCGGGCGTGGCGGGAACGGAGGCATACACATAGCAATGCTCCCTGTCGTAGGTAATCTCCTTCGCTCCCATGGCCTCCAGTTCCTCCACCAGCAGCCTGGCAAGATCGTGCTGCTTCTGGGTGCTTGGGGTGGCGGCAGAAGTCTCGTCGGACTGTGTATCCACCTTTACATAACGCAGAAATCTCTCTATTGTGTTTGACATGCTATTTGATCTCCTTTCCGATTTTACGGGGTTTCCTGATTCTATTGTCATGATGCCGTACCTTCTGAGCCATTCCTTATCTCCATTCCATCTGCAGCTTTCTCTTTGACTTCATACAGTCAGACAAATCCTTTCTGATAAAAATTCAGGGTGCAGACCTTCCATCTGCACCCTTTCATCATAACATATCCGGTTCCTCACCTCAATTTATTTTTAAAAGGCTCCGGCATTTTGCGTCGGCTCTGCCTGTGCTGTACCGCCATCCCTCTTCTCCTGCTGTCCGCCCCTTTAATCTCCCGGCATATCCTTCCGGACAGGGCCAGCACACAGATCAGGTTGGGAACCGCCATCAGTCCGTTGCATATATCCGAGAAGCTCCAGACTGCCTGCAGGGGGCACATGCAGCCCACAAACGCCACCAGCCCGTAGACAAAGCGATACAACAGATTATACCTGGTGCTGCCGTGCATCAGAAATTCAAAGGCCCGCTCCCCCTGATAGGCCCAGCCCACAATGGTAGCGAAGGCAAACAGCACAATGCAGATTCCCATAAACTTTTCCCCGAAATCCCCCAGCACCGTGCGAAAGGCCGCAAGGGTCAGAGCAGCCCCGGTCAATGGCGCACCCCCAGCAGTCATCCCCAATACCCCTGATGCAGCCAGGGCAAGACCTGTGGCGGTACAGATCACAATGGTATCCAGGAACACTCCTGTCATGCTGATATAACCCTGCTTTATATAATCCTCCGTGTCCGCCGCTGCCGCCGAAATGCCTGCGGCTCCCAGCCCCGCCTCATTGGAAAAGATACCTCTGGAAACGCCCCAGCGCAGGGACTGGAACAGAGTGGCCGTCACCTGTCCGAACAGCCCTCCCGACACCGCCTCCGGGCAGAAGGCTGCCGTTATAATTCCTCCCACCGCCATGGGAAGATTCCTCCAATGGAACAGTATCACCACTATAGTACCCGCCATATAGAGAATTCCCATAAACGGCACCACAATCTGCGTCACCTTTCCTATAACGCCTATGCCCCCCAGCACTACCAGTATGGTTAGCACTGTCACCACCAGTCCCGTCCTTGCCCTGGACACCGAAAAGGTTACCGCCAGAGCGTCTGCAATGGAATTTGACTGTGTCATATTCCCCATGCCGAAGGAGGCGAACACGGCAAAGGCTGCAAAGCTTACCGCCAGGATATGCCCTGTCTTTTTATGAGGAAAAGCCCGTTCCATGACATACATGGGCCCGCCCGCCGTCTGTCCCTTTTCGTTTTTTCCTCTGTATTTTACCGACAGTGTACTCTCCACCAGCTTGGTAGCCAGCCCCACAACGCTTGCCGCCACCATCCAGAACAAGGCGCCCGGGCCTCCCAGCACCATGGCCGTAGCTACGCCGATGATATTTCCCGTTCCTATGGTAGCCGCCAGCTCCGTAGTCAGGGAAGATATAGGGGACACCGTCCCCTTGGACACCGTCCCCTTGGACACCGTCCCCTTGGACACCGTCCCCTTGGACACCGTCCCCTTGGACACAGTCCCCCCGTCGGATATCCTTCCTTCCGATGCGCCGCCTCCCGAACCGGCCTTTTTCACCGGGAAAGCCTTCGCCGATCCGGACGTACTCTTCCCCTCTCCGTTCTTTTCCAGCCCCAGGGCGCATCGCAGTGCATACCGCAGATTATGTATGGGCAGACCTTTCAGCCGGAGCATCAGATAAACCCCCGTCCCCAGCAGCAAAACCAGCAGCCAGGGCCCCCAGACCAGTTCGTCCGCCCGCTCTATCCATTCGGACATAAAAATACCCCTGTACCATTTTTATAAATATATCCGTACAGGGGTAAAACTATGCCTTCTTTTAAGTCAGCTCCAGTCCGCCGTAAACTCAGGTACCCGCTCATAGATCTCCGGAAATCCGATAGTTACATCCAGATACCTGGTCTCCCATTTGTTGAACCACCTGATCCAGCCGTCCAAACAGATGCGAAAGTCCAGAGTGCTTTTGCTCTCCCCATAGGGGAACTGAAAATCCAGACGCTTTCCATCCTCGCTGACCCGCCACTGCAGCTTCTGCAGGAAATCCCGGATCTCATCCAGACTGTAGCGGTTCATCCATTCCGGGTCGGGCGACTTTCCCGCGCTCATTGCTATAGCCTCCCTTTCCTTTAACAAAGCCTCATAATCCTCCGGAACATCCACATAAAGAGTGCCATCCACCGGGTAACAGTCAAAGCCCATGGACGCCAGCCAGCTCAGCCTTTCCGTCAGCTCCAGACTGCCGCAGTATTGTCCCAGCATAAAGCACAGCTCCCACATACTTTCCTCATAGAGGCCGTAATAATCCACCAGTGTATTCATCGGCTCTATATCGTTGTTCCCACCCGAAAAAAGAGAATCAAAATTAGTGCTGATGCCGTACAGATCTCCGGTTTCTCCATCCACAAGAACCCGGGCCACAGGCTCATCATTATATCCCAGCTCCAGGTACCACAGGATAAAGTTCACGCCTCCCGCATAGTCATCCCCGTAGATCACACAGCGTTTCCAGCTGATCAGATTATAGTCGAATATGTCCTCCGGCAGCAGACCCAGATTATAGATCAGCACCTGATAGCTCTCCTGAATGAATCCCTGTTCCGACGTCATCCAGTCCGCCACCTCGTCTGACAGTTCCATATTCTGAACCGTGACGTAATACTGCCTGCCCTCCGCCTGCCCTAATGCAAAGCGCTCCAGACGTTTGTATAAATCCGTCTCATAGCCTGTGTTAAAGGATGTAATGTCCACCTCCTCCGGGCTCATGGACACCACGGCGCCGCACCGCATTTCATCCTGCACCGCAAAGACAATCCGGGGGCCGAAAAAAGCGGCGGTAATCAGCAGCACAAGCCCCAGTGTGCCCAGGCCGTAAATGAGAATACTGCGCTTTTCCCCCATTCTCCGCTTCCTTACTGTATTCTGCCCGTTCCTGCCGGCTCTTCTCATATTATTCCTCCATGCCGAAGCTCTCCTGCGCAGGCGATTTCTCACCTTATAGGAAGCTCCGCCCCGCCTCTTTAACACGCTTTTCCTCTTTTATTCCCTTTCTCCGGCCGGAAACCGCTTCCATGGGAAATACCACACGCATCACGGTTCCCTCTCCGAGCCTGCTGTCTATTTTCAGAGTGCCTCCGTGCAGATTGATAATTTTATAACAGAGCGCCATACCGATGCCCGCCCCGCCCTCTTTCCGGGAACGGGACTTGTCTACCATGTAAAAAGCCTCTGTGATGCGGCCTATCTCGTCCTTGGGAATTCCCCTGCCGTTATCTACCACCTTTACCTCATAGGCTCCCTGCAGGGCTGTGCCCTTCAGCAGGATAAAGCCCATTTCTCCTTTATCCATAGCTTTGGCCGCATTGTCCAGCAGATTATAAAAAAGGGACAGCAGAAGCTCTTCATCTCCCAGAATAAATCCCCTGTCCATCTCCACCTTGCCTTTGATTTTCCTCTGTTCCCAGATGGGGCGCACCGTGGCCCGTATATTCTCCTCCAGACGGGCTGTGGAAACCGGCTTCAGCACTATAGGATTCTTGTCCATGCTCACCAGGTCAAGGAGCTTATGGGAAAGGCTTTCCAGCCTTTTCCCCTGACTGTAAATATAGTATACGCTTTCCGCCTGCTCCTCCGGACTCATCCGCATAGTGTTCATCATATCCGCGTAGCCGATAATGGACGTCAGAGGGGTCTTCAGCTCATGGGCAAAAGCCGCGGTAAAATCCTCCTTCTGCTTTGCCTCCAGAATCTTTGCCTCCATCTGCTCCACCAGCTTGTCCGCCATACGGTTGAAGTTCCTTGCCAGCTGACCGATTTCATCACTGCTCCGGTTATTGCTCCGAAGTTCAAAATTGCCGTCCGCAATCCGCTTTGCCGTTCGCCCCAGACTGCTGATGGGCTTTGTGATGTATCTGGAGAGGACAAAGATACCAACCCCCCCCAGCAGCAAAAGCACGCCCAGGGCAGTCCTATACTGCGTCACCAGATTTTCCCTGATTCCGTAAATCTCCGTCAGCTCCTGGCACATGCCCAGATAAACCGGGGTCTGCGTCTCCGCAACAGATATATTAATCAAAAAAAAGCCCGCCTCCGTCCGGCAGACCTTATAGCAGGAGCCCGCCGTCCCCCGCAGGCCTTCCCGTAGAGCCTCCGCCTCGGTCTGAAGCCCCTTTTCGGTTATGTAATCCCCACCGTGCACCCATTTTTCATCATCCATCACAAAGCAATGACTGCCGTCCCGCTCCACGCCCTTCAGAATACTGTCCAGAGTACGGCTGACAGCATACTCCTCCCCGTACTCCCGGGTAGACTGATAGCCCATCTCGAACAATACCCGGAACATTCTGCTCTCGCTGATGCCACGCTTGATTTCTCTGTCCAGCAGGGCTGAAAAATCCGAAGAAAGCATCCAGCAGCCGAACAGGGTAAAAATCAGCGTCAGCAGTGCGGTTGTAGTCAAAAATAATTTGTTTGCAAATTTCAACTTTCGTCCCCTGTCCTACTCGTTCCTGCCGCTTTCCAGCCGGTAACCGACCTTGTAAACCGCTACAATCTCTTTATCCCAGCCCAGCTTCTTTTTCAGCCGCTGAATATGCAGATCCACGGTTCTGCTCTGCCCCATATACTCGCCGCCCCACACCGTCTCATACATGGTTTCCCTGTAAAGGGCAATGTTCTGGTTCCTGGCAAGCAGAAGCAGCAAATCAAACTCCTTCATTGTCAGAGGGATTTCCTTTCCGTTCTGAATAACTGCCCTGGAAGCCGTGTCAATGGTCACATCATGAACCTGCAGCACCGTCTCCGCCTTGTGATAACGCCGCAGCACCGCCTCCACTCTGGCAAGCAGCTCTACAATTTCAAAGGGCTTGGTAAGGTAATCGTCCGCTCCCATCTTCAGACCCTTTACCTTATTGTCCGTGGTTCCCAGGGCAGTCAGGAAAATAACAGGCAGCTCCAGCGTCCTGGCATAGTCCATCAGCTCGTAACCGTTGATGCCCGGAAGCATAATATCCAGCAGCACCAGGTCAAAGCGTCCGCTGTCCATCAAATCCGCGGCCTTTTCCCCGTCCGGCGCCCAGACACATTCATAGCCCGCCCTGCACAGATTCATTTTTATCAGTTTTGCAATGGGTTCTTCGTCCTCCGCAATCAAAATCTTTATCATTACATTTCACCTCTTTTGCCCATTATAGCCAAAAGTTGTATCCTGATTGTATCAGCAGACAGCCTGCATTGAAAGGATTACCCGCTCAGGCTGCCGTCCCGCTGCTCCTCTGCCTCCATAAAGTACAGCCGTGAGCCGAAATCCGGGAAAAATCTCACCTGATCGTTATAGCCCGTGGAGGCAAAAGCCGCCTTCAGCTTAATGCCGTGATACATCAGTTCATCCCCGCAGACCATGCAGTCCTCCGTCTCACCGTCCATTTTTACAAATCTGGAAAGCAGGCTTTGGGTCAGAGAATCCTGCTTAATGTGAACCGGCGAAACCAGATTTACAAGATCTCCGAAATCCTTCAGATTGTACTTCAAGCGCCGGTTATAAAAATGATAACAGGCTTCTTCCTCCAGTCCCCTGGCCCTGTAGCAGGAAAATGCAGTGTTGGGCGCCACCAGCTTTTGAAACAGCATGCCCACCGCTTTTCTTTTGTCCGGGGACACGCAGGTCCACTCCATGATATTTTCCCCATTGCCGCCCAGAGCCGAATGAAATCCGCTGCCGTCGCCGTCGGAAAAGCTTCTGCCCCGGTAAAAATCTCCGAACTGCAGCACCTGACGCCATTGCTTGTATAGGGCAATCTGGGCTTTCACAGCCTCCAGGTCTTCCTTTTTCATGTCGCAGAAATTGCACTCATAGCCGCAGATACCAAAAGCCGCCACATGGAACCTGGTCTCCAGGGGCGTTACCCGAAGGGTCTGATGATTGGGACAGGAGGAAACATGGGCGCTTACCACAGACATGGGATAACCGTAGCTGTAACCGTTCTGAATCTCCGCCCGGCAGAGCGCGTCCGTATTGTCGCTGGCCCATATCTGGGGAAAATAGCAGAGAATTCCCAGATCAAACCGATTGCCTCCGGAGCTGCAGCCCTCAAACAGAATATGGGGGAACGCCTCCGTCAGCTCCCTCATACAGCGGTACAGCCCGCACACATAACGGTGCAGCGTCTCACCCTGGCGCTCCCGCTCCAGATGCTTGGAATAAACATCCGAAAAAATCCGGTTCATGTCCCACTTTACATAAGAAATATCCGCCGAAGAGAACACTCTTTTCATTTCCGCGATAATATAATCCTGCACTTCCGGGTTGGCAAGATCCAGAATCCTCTGGTTCCTTCCCTCTGAATGGTCTTTGCCCGGCAAATCCACAGCCCACTCCGGATGCGTCTCGTAAAGCCTGCTTTTCACATTTACCATCTCCGGCTCTACCCAGACGCCGAAGTCCAGGCCCAGAGCCTTTACCTTATCACAGATCCCCTTCAGCCCTCCGGGAAGCTTCTTCCGGTTCACCTCCCAGTCTCCCAGGGAACAGGTATCGTCCGTCCTGTCTCCGAACCACCCGTCATCCATGACAAAAAGCTCGACGCCCGCTTCCTTTCCGGCCTTTGCCAGATTCAGCAGCTTCCGCTCGTTAATATTGAAATACGCCGCTTCCCAGCTGTTTAACAGCACGGGACGCACCTTCTTTTTCCAGACTCCCCGCACAATATGCTCCCTGACAAAGCGGTGCATACACCGACTCATGCCGTTAAAGCCCTTATGAGAAAAAGCCATCACTGCCTCCGGCGTCTCAAAGTCCTCTCCCGGCCCCAGCGTCCAAGAAAAGGACTGAGGATTGATGCCCGTCACCAGCCTGGTCTTGCCAAAACCGTTAATCTCCGCCGCTTCATAATGATTGCCGCTGTAAATCAGGTTGAAGCCCCAGCACTCCCCCCAGTCCTCAGTGGTATGCTCCTTCGAGAGCATCACAAAGGGATTTGCCCTGCTGGAGGACACTCCCGCATAGGAAGCATTCACATGCTTTCCCGCCCGCAGCCTTGTATCCGTGCGCTTCATCTCCCTTGCCCAGCTGCCGTTAAAGGAAGTAAACACAAAATCCGCCGCCGGAAAATCCAGCTGCATACTCATGAGACGCTTCAGCGTTACCTTTTCCCCGCTTGTGTTTATCAGCGCTGCGCTTCTGGTAATCACGTCGCATTCCGGATAAACGCAGTAATGCAGCTCCAGAGTCAGGCCGTATCCCTTATCCTTCAGCCGAAGCAGCAAATGCTCCACCTTCCCGTCCTCGCTGTAAGAGCCCGGAAGCAGACGATACTCAGGCTTACTGTCCGTAATTTCAAAGGAATCATACAGGAAATCAGAGGTAAAGCTGCCGTCCTCATGTTCAATCTCAAGAAAGGGTTCCCGGATGTCCCCCCTGCCATAGGAAGACATTTCCAGACAGCTGTCCTCCAGGCCCAGATTCTTATGTCCATCATCATAATAAATTCCGTTGCCCGGGGCAAAGGGATGCTTCTCCCGCAGGGCTTCCGTATCCCGAAAGTGTATCCGCCTGCCGTAATACAGATGCTCCGGATGTCCCGTATCTGTGATTTCAAAAAGATAGGAAGTATGCTCCGTCTCCAGTTTAAAAACGCCGTTCTTTTCCTCTATCATTGTTCACCTCATCCACAATTTACCTGCTCCGCAATTTGCCTGCTCTGCAATTTATCTGCAATCTGCATTTTAACACATACAGCGGCAAACTACAAGCGTGGCCGGTTTTCCCATTGCCGCATGGTAACTATTCAGCCCGGCAAACGTGACGGCGGCAGCCGACAATCATTCTCATACAGACCCGCTTTCGCTTGAAGGCGCGACGTAGCGGTGCATAGGCAGGCACAACACGCCTGCCAAGCACCGACGTCTTGCACAGTCTGTATGAGAACGCCTGCCGGCTGCCGCCTGTAACGGAGCGGAGGCCGAACTGTTACGCCGCATGGCTGTTTTCCTCACTGCCTGTTGGAATGAACATTTTCCGCCGGAAAACATATGATATTACTAACCAAAAAATGAAACGAAAGGATGCAAAATGCAGGATTATAAGTATGACAACAATATCGACAAATTCCCTGTAGCCATGGCATACGTTCCCTGGCAGGAATTCAGCAGATTGTTTGACGACCTGGAAAAAGCATACTGTGCCGGAACCATATTCCCCGAACTGGATAAACCTTTCACAGGAAGGAGATGCGTATAATGGGCCGGAAGGAACAGCTTTTGAAGGACATTGGGATCGTGAGCTTTGTAGTGACCGAGCTTGCCCTCTACCTTGACACCCATCCCATGGATCGCAACGCCATGGAATATTTCAACCATTACAGTAACATCCGCAATCAGATGGTAAAGGAATTTTCCGTAAAGTATTATCCGCTTACCGTGGATATGACGGAATGCAGCAAGGACTGGAGATGGGGCGCCGCCCCGCTTCCCTGGGAAGGAGAGTGCGTATAAATGTGGAATTATGAGAAAAGACTTGAATTTCCTGTAAATATCAAGGAGCCTAACGCAATGCTGGCCCAGGCCATCATCTCCCAGTACGGCGGGCCTGACGGCGAGATGGGCGCAAGCCTTCGCTATCTCTCCCAGCGCTACTCCATCCCCTACAAGGAGGTGGCAGGGCTTTTGACCGATATCGGCACTGAGGAGCTGGCACACCTGGAGATGGTGGCAACCATCGTCCACCAGCTGACCCGGAACCTGTCCATGGATGAGATCGAAAAGAGCGGCTTTGCCAATTATTATGTGGATCATACCGCAGGCGTATGGCCTCAGGCTGCCAGCGGTTTCCCCTTCACCGCCGCCCAGTTCCAGGTGACGGGCGACCCCATCACCGACCTGACCGAGGACTTGGCTGCAGAGCAGAAGGCACGCACCACCTACGACAACATCCTGCGTCTCGTGAGAGACTGTCCTGATGTGGCAGAGCCGATCAAGTTCCTGCGGGCCCGCGAAGTTGTACACTTCCAGCGGTTCGGGGAAGCGCTGCGCATCACCCAGGACAGATTAAACAGCAAGAACTTCTACGCCTTCAACCCTGCCTTTGACAAGTATCAGGACTGCAATACTCCTGCGCCTGCCACCAACGCGGACTGCGGCTGCGCGAACTGACACGCCCGACGCTGACCGACGCACAAAACGCCCCCTGCTTCCATCCCGGACCGCAGGGGGCGTGATTGTTATCGCTCTTCTTGAAATCCCACCGCCTTCAGCTTCGTATGCATCAGAGAACGATCACTCCGTTTGAGCAGGTGATGGTTTCTATGGAAGGTTTAAAAGCATAAAAACTTATAATGATTGAAGTATTTGACAGGTCTACACTGGTAAGGGATGTACATGCCTCAAAAGCATTGTCTCCAAAAACGTCGGAAGGACGACTTTTATCTTCGGTATAATAATCCCTTTTTATGCCATTTTAATAAAAAACTCCATTCTTTTTGCCATTCTTCCTCATTCACAATTGCATCAAACACAGGCTCAAGAAACACCTGTATCTCATTAATTACAACAGCAAACTCAAGCGTATCATCCTTGATATTTTTTAAAAAGAATTTCCAACGCTTCTGCATATCCACATCCTCGGCAAGTGTGAGAATACGCTTGAAGCTGTCCCTATCATAGGGCGTCCCTCGTCGTTCTAATGTTCTGGATATTGCAGCCTGCAATTTTGCACCATCGAAATCAAAAGTTCTTGCAAGATAGTAAATGTCGTAAAAGTCCTTCATCCGTCCTGTCAATTCAAAGCGTTGCAGAATAGCATCAAACTTTTCAGCAATCGTACTTTCGAGAGAGTAAGTCATAATGACAGGAGCTTCAAAGTCTGGGAGCTGGGTATTGATTCTGCGTTCCTCGGCTCGTGGAACGATAACATCTCCAACGCCAATATCCACATTAAAGGGAACACGGACATTTTTTATCTGAGCGATAATCTGTGTGCTGATACCATGATATTTTCTCTGTGGCGAGATTTCCTCAAACCCTTTCGCTTTCATGGAAATGTAATCATTTCCCGTGGGTGTATCAAGAATACGAGTGATAAGAGCTTTCACATCATCAATCGAATTGGACGCTGCCCGCAAGAGAAAATCTACATCAATCGTAGCTCGGCTTTCAAAATTGGTAAGCGTGTAAATGAACAGTCCGCCTTTCAGAATAAGATTATCCTCACAACCCGATTTTGAAAGTTTCCGCAAAAATTCCTCCTGCATAAAAAGCTGTAGGCATTGCTGATAGCTGATACCAGATGCCTTTGCCTTATTTTTCAATTTTGCCAAAACAGATGCCGCTACGTCAGCCATCACAACCACACTCCAATCAATTCTTTTACTCGTTTTTGTACACGCAACACTTTTGCATATTCCATAAGATTCGGTATATTTTTTTTCGGATCTTTCACATAACCCTGTATTGCCTTATTAAAAATTTCTTTATCCATTTTGTTCATATTTCGCAGTACATCGCA
>JAMPFR010000030.1 GCA_023664365.1 Acetatifactor muris
GCAAAGAGCCAGGGCATCAAGCAGCTTATGGCGGGCGGCGGCATCGCCCTGATCGGGATGCAGCTCATCCCCCTGCTGGCGAATTTGTTCGCTACCACGCCTTGAGGGAGGGAAGCCTATGCAGAGCATCCTCGATGGCATCAATGACTGGATCAAGGCGTTCCTGATTTCGTGCATTGAGGGAAATTTGAGCGGCCTGTTCGACCAGGTGAACAGTACGGTGGGGGATGTGGCAACGGATGTGGGAAAGACACCCCAGACATGGAACCCTGGGGTGTTCTCCATGATCCGCAGCCTGTCCGACAACGTGATAGTGCCGATTGCAGGCATTATCCTGACCTTTGTGCTGTGCTATGAACTGATCGGCATGATCACAGAGAAAAACAATATGCACGATTTTGAGACTTTCAGCCTGTTCAAATGGATATTTAAGGCTTTTATCGCCATTTACCTTGTGACAAACACATTTAATATCACCATGGCGATTTTTGAGGTATCGCAGACTGTGGTGCAAAGGAGCGCGGCGGTGATCACCGGGAACACGAGCATACAGTTTGACGCGGTGCTTGGGAGCCTGACGGACAGGCTTGAAACAATGGAGAACGGGGAGCTGTTCGGGTTATTATTGGAAACGGCCCTGATCAAGATTACCACACCCATCCTTTCGCTGTGTGTCATGCTGGTGCTGGTGGGGCGCATGGTGGAGATTTATATTTACTGTTCCGTGGGGGCGATCCCTTTTGCGACCATGACAAACCGTGAGTGGGGGCAGATGGGTAACAATTACCTTCGCGGTCTTGTGGCGCTGGGCTTCCAGGGCTTTTTTATCATGGTGTGCCTTGCCATATATGCGGCATTGATTGCAGGGATCGGCATGGCTTCCAATATCCATGCGGCAATCTGGAGCTGCGCCGGATATACCCTTTTGCTGTGCTTCTCCCTGTTTAAGACCAGCGCTATCTCAAAATCAATTTTTAACGCCCATTGAGCATCATTTTCAGAACCCCCGGACAACTACGGGGGTTGCTGCTTTAGCGGGAAAGGAGGCGGAAATGAAAGGGAGGACAATGCCCAGGCGTTACCGTGCGGATGGGAGCGAACAGGTACGGCGGACATGGAATGGGAAATTACCGGAGGAATTTGAAGAGAAAGACACACTTGCATTTATGGCGGAGACAGACGTGTTAGTGCATGGGGAAGTGGCAGAGGAAACGCTGGAAGCAATCCGGCAGGCAGGATATGCCTATGAAAGCGGCATGGTGGTAAAACCGTCCATCTGCGGCGAACTGAAGAAAACGGCGGAGGATATGCCAGGCTGCGAAGTATTGGAATACCGGAGCAGGATGATTGAAAAGAAAACAGGTGCGGAACAGGGCGGGCATCCCCCAAACAGGCCGGGGAAGGGGGAGAGGTAGCATGAGGTATTTCGGGAACGCCCTGCCCAAGAAGGTCTACCCGTATCCCTATAAGGAGGCGAGGGCACGGGGGCAGACAGCGCAGCATAAGAGATCCTACAACCTGAATGTGGAGTGCGCACTGTCCATCCAGGCTGCATCCACGCTGAACCTGACAAACGGTCATGTACCCATAGAGAATGTACGGGAGGTACTGGAGGATTATGGACCGGAGCGGGTCATGTGGGTGCTTGCCAACACGGTACAGCAGAGGGGGAGCGATACTCGGTATACGGAGGACTGTCGGAGATGGGCGGAGAATTTTCTGATCCCCGCAGACCCATATAAAAACGGGGATCTTCGGCTTGGCTATATCATAGAAGGCTGGCCGCCTTATGTGGTGGAGTTCCTAAACCTTGCGCGGGGGGAAATTGCCGCCGCAAGACGGGCGCAAGCGCAGAAACGGCAGAAAAAATCGAAAGAGAAACAGGAGGAAAAGCCGTCTATCAGAAAACAGTTGACGGATTATAATCAGCATGACATCGAGAGACGGTATGGAATGGTGGGCGAGTGCGGAAGGGAGGTGAGGTGATTTGCCATATGTACCTGTTCCAAAAGATTTAACGAAAGTCAAGACAAAGCTGGTATTTAACCTGACGAAGCGGCAGCTTGTATGTTTCGGGCTGGGCGGGGTCATCGGGGTTCCCGTGTATCTGCTTTCACGGGCCAGTATTGGGAACGAAACGGCGGCGGTACTGATGATCGGACTGATGCTGCCGTTTTTTGCGTTCGGGATTTATGAAAAGGACGGACAGCCGCTTGAAAAGGTGCTGATGAACTTTGTGGGTGCAGTTTTTCTGAGACCGCAGGTGCGCCCGTACCGGACGGACAATGGCTATGCCGCATTGGTGCGGCAGGCGGAAATCAATAAGGAGGCAGAGAGGATTGAGCAGGAAAGAGAAAGGAAAAAACAGGGGAAAGGCAGCACAGGCGCAGAAGACAGTGCCGGTGAAGCCTAAACATCCGGATAGGAAAGGAAAACAGCAGACAGGACAGGGAGGGAAGGCGAAGCCGTGGAATAAGGGGAAACAGCAAGGCGGCGGGCAGAAAGAGACTACCGCCGCCATCCGCCTGATACCGGACGGGAAGCTGACCAAGCGGGACAAAAGCAGGCTTGCCGCCGCAGTCAAAAAAGCGAAGCGGGACGGGAAAATCCCCAAAACGGCACAGGAAACCATACCTTACCGGGAGATGCGCAAGGACGGCATCTGTGCGGTGGACGGGCGTTTCTACACCAAACAGGTGGAATTCCTTGATATCAACTACCAGCTCGCACAGAACGAGGACAAGAACATTATCTTTGAGGGGTGGTGCGATTTTCTGAATTATTTTGATTCGTCCATACGGTTCCAGCTTTCTTTCTTAAACCAGCGGACAGACCCGGAGCAGTACCAGAATTCCATCGCCATCCCCGATCAGGCGGACAGGTATAACATGATCCGGAGGGAGTACGCCGATATGCTCCGGGGGCAGCTTGCCAGGGGCAACAACGGGCTGACGAGGACAAAATATATCACTTTCGGCGTGGAGGCGGACAGCTTAAAGGCGGCAAAGACCAGGCTGGAGAGGATCGAGGCGGATGTGCTGGCGAATTTCAAAGTGCTGGGTGTCAAGGCCCACGCAATGGACGGCTATGAGCGCCTTGCCGTGCTGCACCGTATGCTGCACCCTGCGGGGGAGCGCAGCTTTAAGTTTGCTTGGGATGCACTCTGGCAGACAGGACTTTCCAGTAAGGATTTCATTGCGCCGGACAGCTTCACATTCAAAAATGGGCAGTATTTCAGGATCGGACAGACTTACGGGGCTGTCTCTTTTTTGCAAATTTTAGCGCCGGAGTTGACAGATCGTATGCTGGCTGATTTTCTTGATTTGGACAACAGCATGGTGGTGACGCTGCATATTCAGTCGATTGACCAGAGTGCAGCGATCAAGGCGATCAAGCATAAGCTGACCGATTTAGACAAGATGAAGATTGAGGAACAGAAGAAGGCAGTCCGCTCCGGCTACGATATGGATATCATACCTTCCGACCTTACCACCTACGGCAACGAGGCAAAGACGCTGTTAGAGGACCTCCAGAGCAGGAATGAGAGGATGTTCCTTGTCACCATCCTGGTGATGAACACGGCAGAGAAACGGCAGAAGCTGGAAAACAACATCTTCCAGGCGGCGGGCATCGCTCAGAAATATAACTGTGCGCTGAGAAGGCTGTCCTATCAGCAGGAACAGGGTTTTGTGTCCTCGCTCCCCCTCGGCGTGAACCGGGTGGAGATTCAGCGCGGGCTTACCACGAGCAGCACCGCGATCTTCATCCCTTTTACCACGCAGGAGCTGTTCCAGAGCGGGGAGGCGCTCTATTACGGCGTCAATGCCCTGTCCAACAACCTGATCATGTGCGACCGCAAGAAACTAAAAAACCCTAATGGACTGATCTTGGGAACGCCCGGAAGCGGCAAGTCCTTTTCGGCAAAGAGGGAGATTGCCAACGGGTTCCTGGTGACGGATGACGATATCGCCATCATAGACCCGGAAGCGGAGTACGCGCCCCTTGTCGGTGCCCTGGGCGGGCAGGTGGTGAGGGTTTCCCCCGCTTCCAGCCAGTTTATCAACCCCATGGATATCAACCTGAATTACAGCGAGGACGATGACCCCCTGATCTTAAAGAGCGATTTCATCCTTTCGCTCATGGAGCTGATGATGGGGAAGGTGGAACCTGATGAAAAGAGCATTATTGACCAATGCCTGCGGCGGGTGTACCAGCGCTTCTTTGAAGAACCTGTGCCGGAGAAAATGCCCATCCTGCAGGACTTGTATGAGGAGATCCAGAAGTACGGCGGCGAGCGGGCCCGCCATGTGGTGGACTGTATGGCAATCTATGTCACGGGTTCCCTGGGGGTCTTTAACCACAGGACGAATGTGGATATTCGCTCAAGGATCGTGTGTTATGACATCAAGGAGCTTGGCAAGCAGTTGAAGAAGTTGGGTATGCTGGTGGTTCAGGACCAGGTCTGGGGGCGTGTGACCGTCAACCGGGAGGAACACAGGTCAACCAGGCTGTATATTGATGAGTTCCATCTGCTCTTGAAGGAGGAACAGACGGCCGCCTATTCCGTTGAGATCTGGAAGCGTTTCCGAAAGTGGGGCGGGATTCCCACGGGTATCACGCAGAATATCAAGGATCTGCTGTCATCAAGGGAGATTGAGAACATATTTGAGAACAGCGATTTTATCTATATGCTCAACCAGGCTTCCGGGGACCGGCAGATTCTGGCAAAGCAGCTCAACATTTCACCACACCAGCTTTCCTATGTGACCAACTCCAACGCCGGGGAGGGATTATTATTTTACGGAAACGTGATCATTCCGTTTATCGACCATTTCCCGAAGGACACGCAGTTATACAGGTTGCTTACCACAAGGCCGGAGGATCTGGCGGAGAGCGGTGGCTGAGAATATTGCCCAAGAAGGGAGGAATTTAATTGGATTTTGAAAACAGACAGGCAGAGCAGCTTCTGCAGAATAAAGACATCCGGGAATTGATTGATCTGTTGAAGCAGAATAATCCCTCCCAGGGGAAAGAGTACGCTGCACTGCTGGGACAGGTTGAGGAGATGTCGCAGATGCTTGGTAAAGCACTGCAGGAATTGCGGGAGGTCAGGACACAGCTTGGCGGTCAGAAGGAAAGTGGTATCAAACAGGCTGTCACAAAAGCGGTGGAGGCTGTGGAGGGCAGGATCAGTGCTATGCGCATGGCTGTGTCGGATATGAAGGAACGCATTGTAAGAGAGGCGCGGGAAGCCGTGGAGGGATTTAAGCATGGCGGAACCAGGGCGCTGGATATGACAGTTTCGTTATTGGGCATAAGGAAAGTTCTGGCGGTCATGAAAAACAATCTGGAAAGTTCCCTGCAGGATGTGCGGAAATCCATTCAGACGGTGGAAAAAGCAGGGCATGAGATGAGAAGCGTGGGCGGGCATATCAGAAATGCTGCCTATGCCATCACCGGAAAAGAAACGCTTTCGGTGGCAGACAGAGGGGAAGGACATTTTCAGGCAGCGATCCTTGCGCCGCTCAGAAGGGAGCGGGATGCGCTGGGGAAGCTGCTTGGTCTTGTGGATTCCGTTATCCGGAAGCTGGAGAAACTGGAGCAGGCTGCTCGGCATCCAATGGCAGGGAGACAGAGGGAGTTCGCCACAGCAGAGAAAAAACAGGATGGAACAAAGGAAAATCACCAAAATGGCGGGCAGAGAGAGAAATGTCAGGGCGAAAAGGTCGTTGAAAAACCGTCCGTATTGAAAGAATTACGGGAAAACCAGGCGAAAGCTGCGGCGCATTTGGCTCCCATGCCCGGAAAGGAAAATCTTTCTAAGGGGGTGGCGCTTTGAGAGATCAGGAGTTCCGGGCAAGGGATAAATTGGTGCAGAAGATGACCCACGACGGGCTGACGGAAAAAAATCTTGCGAAAGGCACGGAGGAACGCGTCAGCGACCGGGAGAAGGATTTTTCCTATAAACGGACAGAAGAAACGGGCGGACGAGGGCAGGAAAACCGGGAAAATGGCGGCACCGAAAAACGAAAGAATCCGGAGGACGGGCGCAGCCGCAGAAAGACAAGAGGGCAGGACAGTCGCAGCCGTGACAAGCCGGAAAATGAAAGCCGGGAGGGGAAACAGGGAAAACGGAGGGAGCGGAGAACCATGGAAGATCCCAACCCGGAACCGGACGGCAAGGATGACAGGAGCAGGGAAGAAAATCCGGATCGTCAGAGGAAATATGAGAGAGCCAGACGCCGGGTGGAGCGGGAGGGAGAAAAGCTGGAAAAGGCGAGAGAAAAGCTCCCTAAAAGACGGAGGCTCCGCTATGGCAAAGTACCGGAAGGGGACAGAGGGAAACGTCTGCACTTTGAGACAGAGACCATCCCTGAGCATGAGAAAAAGCCGCTCCCCACAAGAATGGCCAAGGCAGCGGCACGGGCTGTGCCGCTGGCGGCGGAAAGGAAACTGCATCAGAAGGTGAGGGAGGCGGAGAAACACAATGTCGGCGTGGAGGCAGCCCATAAGACGGAAACCGTGGCAGAGGCAGGCTTGAGGGGCACTGTGCGGTGGGGCAGGGAGCGGGCGAGGACAAAACCATACCGCAGTCTGCGCCGGGCAGAGCGCCGCATGGCGAGGGCGGAAAGCCGCCTTGCGTATGAGACATTCCTCCGTGAAAACCCGGAGATGCAGAAGGGACGGTTAAAAAAACTGCTCCAGAAACAGCGAATAAAACGGCAGTATGCAGCGGCTGCGAAAGAGGCGGGGAAAGCCGGGGGAACGGCAGCGGCAAAGGGTGCCGGAAAGACTGCTAAAGTCGTGAAGGAACTGTTACCCGGTAAAAAGACGGTGATATGGATTGCGGGTCTTGGGATCGTGCTGATGTCGCTTTGCGGGTCGCTCCTTTCTTCCTGTTCGGCCATGTTCGGAGGCATCCAGTCAACAGCCATCGCTTCGTGCTACACGGCGGAGGAAGGTGATATCTGCCAGAGCGAATTGTACTATACGGAAATGGAGACGGATCTGCGGATAGATATCGCAAATACAGAAACCGATTATCCTGGTTATGACGAGTACAAATATGTTATCGGGCAGATAGGGCATGACCCCTATGAACTGATGGCGTATCTATCGGCTGTCTACAACAGCTTTACTTATTCCCAGACAGAAGCGGAACTGGGGCGCTTGTTCGGGCTGCAGTATGAGCTGGAACGGGAGGAGACCACGGAAACGCGGACTTATGTTTATATGGACGAGGAGGGGGAGGAACAGGAAGAAGAATACGAGTGGACAGTCCTGACGACCACCCTCACGGTGACGCCGCTTTCCAATGTCATCGCTGGCAGCTTGACAGCGGGGGAACAGACAGACCTTTATTGTGTTTACATGGCCACACACGGGGGGCGTCAGTGTTATGCAAACCCCTTTGGTTTTGACTGGCTCCCTTATGTCACGAGCCGCTATGGGTACAGGGTACACCCGGTTTCTGGGGACAAAAACCTGCACCGAGGCATCGACATCGGGGCGGCGGAAGGGACTGCCATCCACGCAGCCCAGGACGGCACGGTGGCAGCGGCAGGCGAAGCCGGGGGATACGGTCTGTGCGTGGTGATAGACGGTGCTGGCGGCTATCAGTCAAAGTATGCCCACTGTGACACTGTTCTTGTGAGCGCCGGGCAGGAAGTAAAACGGGGGGATGTGATCGCCACGGTGGGCAGTACCGGCGTGAGTACAGGGCCGCATCTCCATCTGGAAGTATTGCATAACGGGGAATACCTTAACCCCGGTTATTTTGTGGGGAACGGCATAGCGCCGTGACAGGAAGGAGGGATTGATGGGGCAGATACAATGGACGTTTCAGAAAAATGATGAGTACATGACCCCGCCCTATGCGGTGTACCCGATCATGGAACGCTTAAAGCCGGGGGCGGTGATATGGTGCCCTTTTGACAAGGCGGGCAGCGCTTTTGTGCGGATATTTGTCGCGCATGGTTTTCAGGTGGTGTACGGGCATATTGAGGACGGGCAGGATTTTTTTAAGGCGTGTGTGCCGGAGTGTGATTATATCATCAGCAATCCTCCGTACAGCTTGAAAAGCGAGGTCATCAGGCATCTGTATCAGATCGGGAAACCATTTGCCATGCTGCTCAATTTCCAGGGGATCTTTGACAGCAAAAAGCGGTTTCAGATGTTTGAAGAGAACAGGGTGGAAATGCTCTGGCTGAGCCCGCGGGTCAACTATCTGGATAAAAACGGTCATGAGACAGTGCGCGCACCGTTCCAGAGTGGGTATCTGTGCAGCGGGATATGCGGGGAGAAGCTGGAGTTTGCCCGGATAGACATAAACTGGGGGTATGATTGACGCAGAAATATTTTTTCATGCGGTGAAAGATTTTGACGGTTTTGACCCAGCAGGCTGGGCAAAACGGAAGAAAGAGGGTGACAGGATATGAGAAGCGACAGGCTTAAGGAGGAACTTGCCAGGGCGAAGCTGAAGGCGGCGGAGTGGCAGGCAAAGGTGAAGGACTTGGAGCGGCGCATCATTGAGCAGGAAAATATGGAAATCGTCCAAGCCGTGCGTAGTGTCAGCGCCACGCCGGAAGAACTGCGGAAAATTTTAGCGCAGCTTACGAATATGAGGGAGCTGCCTGCGGAAAACGGCACGGGAGGACAGGAGCGGGCGGACAGCGAAAAGCCGGTGCGGACAGAAGGGGAAAACCCGGCACAGGCCGGGGAGCAAAGAGAAACAGATCATCAGAATCCGATAGGAGAGGAAGGGAAAGCAGAATGAAACGGAATAATTTAATACGCAACATGATACTGGCGCTTGTGCTGTGCATGGGCGCTGTTTTTCTGCCGGTAACGGCCCATGCAGCCGAGGGGGAGGGCGGAGAGAAGCAGGAAACTGTCCCTTCCGGTGCGGAATCGGTGTCGGAAATAGGGGCAAACCCTTTTACTCCGGACGGGCAGGCGACAGTGACGGATAATGCGACGGAAGCGGACGGCAAGGAATTTTACACTTTTACCACGCCGGAGGGGAATGTTTTTTACCTGGTGATCGACCATGAGAGGGAATCCGAAAATGTATATTTTCTGAATGCCGTAACAGAGACGGATCTGCTTGCCCTCGCAGCAAATGCAGAAGGGAAGGAAAATGGGAGTGAGAGCGCCGTTCCCTTGCCGGAAACCTGTGTCTGCAGTGAAAAATGCGAGGTGGGCATGGTGGACACGTCCTGTCCGGTCTGCAGAAATGACCTTGCTTCCTGTATGGGGAAAGCGGCGGAGACCCCCGGAGGGGGAGACATCCCGGCTGCAGAGAGTCCGGCTGGGGAAACTGGAACGGAAGCCGGAAACGCGGGAATGTATATTTTCCTGTTCCTGGCGATGGCGGCAGCAGGCGGTGTGGGGTATTATTTTAAGATTTACAAACCTAAGCACGAACTGGATGACGCAGAGGATCTGGATGAACTACTGGTTGACGGCGATGAAGTGATGGAGGATGGGGAGGACGAAAGCAGTGGCATGGATACAGATCGGGAAAGCAGCGAACCCAACACTGAGGAAGCCGTGGGTCGCGAGAGCGCAGACGGGGAGCAGGAGGATGCGGCATATTATGACGATTATCCTGACGATGAGCCGGAACGGGAGGACTGACGGAATGACATATTTCACGGATTCTCCGTTTGAGCGGATGATGGTACAAAAGCCGGAATCGGTGGGGAGGCAGGGGGCGCAGACCCCCGCCCTTGTGCCGGGAAATAAATGTTATGGCTGCGTGTATGGGCGGAATAGACCGTGCGCAGGGGTGTGTATGAAGAAAGTGCTTGCAGCGGGGCAGGCGGAAGGAGGGAAAAATGGAACAGGAAAATAAGGGGAATATAAATCATGGCACTTATACCCTGGTGGTAGCGGAAAAGCCAAGCGTGGCGCAGTCCATAGCGAAAGTGATCGGAGCCGTGGAAAAGCAGGACGGGTATCTGGAGGGGAACGGGTATCTGGTGAGTTGGTGCGTGGGGCATCTTGTGGAGCTTGTGGCAGCGGACAGATATGACTCCAGGTATTCCAAGTGGTCGCTTGAGGACCTGCCGATCCTGCCGGAGCCTTGGAAATTTGCCGTATCGAAAGCGACAAAGGCGCAGTTTGATACCCTGAAAAAGTTGATGATGAGGGCGGATGTGGGGGAACTTGTGGAAGCGACAGACGCGGGGCGGGAGGGGGAACTGATCTTCCGGCTTGTCTATGACCAGGCAGGATGCAAAAAGCCGTTTAAGCGGCTGTGGATCTCATCCATGGAGGATGCGGCTGTGCGGAGGGGCTTTGCGGAGTTGCGCCCCGGCAGCGATTATGACTGTCTGTATCAGGCGGCATTGTGCCGTGCAAAAGCGGACTGGCTGGTGGGGATCAACGGCACGAGGCTTTTCACCGTCCTTTACGGCGGTAGGACGTTGAACGTGGGGCGGGTTCTGACCCCCACCCTCGCCATGCTGGCGGAGAGGGAGAATGCCATCACTGGGTTTCAGAAAAAGAAATATTATACGGTGGAGCTGCGCTTTGAGGATTTTTCAGCGTTGAGCGCAAGGTTTGAGAGCAGGACGGAGGCGGAAAAACTGCGGAAAAGCTGTGTGGGGAAGCCTGCCACAGTCATGGCGGTTGCCCGGCGTGAGAGGACGGAAAATCCCCCGAAGCTGTATGACCTCACTTCCCTGCAGAGAGAAGCCAACAGATTGTACGGTTTTACGGCACAGCAGACCCTTGACTATATACAGCTCCTGTATGAAAAGAAGCTGGCGACCTACCCGCGCACGGATTCCCGTTATCTCACGGAAGATATGACGGATGGGATTCCGGCATTGTGTGTGGCGGCTGCAGACGCTTTCCCGTATCTGTCCGGGGTTTTTGAGGGCAGGGTGGACGCTGCACAGGTGACGGACAGCACAAAGGTCAGCGACCACCATGCTATTATCCCGACCATGGGGATTGCGGATGCAGACCTGAAGGCGCTCCCCACCGGGGAAATAAAAATCCTTGCAATGCTGGCTGTACGGATGCTGTGTGCCGTATGCCCGGATTCCTATGCTTACGCAGAAATGGAAAATATGCTGGAGTGTGCAGGGAATGTATTTACCGCAAAAGGGCGTGTGGAACTGCGCCCCGGCTGGAAAGCGTTAGAGCGGGCGTTTCTTTCAAAGTACGGCCAGAAAGCAGAAACAGGGAAGAAAAATACAAAAGGCACCGAAAAGGTGGGAGGGGCTGCGGACGGGCCGTTGCCGGAGCTTGCGGAGGGGCAGATGTTTACAGGAACGGAAGCCGTGCTGAAGGAAGGCGCCACAAATCCCCCAAAGAGATTCACGGAGGATACGCTTTTAAGTTCCATGGAGAATGCCGGGGCGGAGGAATTTGCAGATATAGGGGGCGTTGAGCGCAAGGGTCTTGGAACCCCTGCCACCCGTGCGGGCGTGATTGAAAAGCTGGTCAGGGGCGGCTTTGCGGAGCGGGACGGGCGGCAGCTCGTGCCGACTTTAAGGGGCATGGAACTGATCGGCGCGCTGCCGGATACGGTTAAGTCCGTGAAGCTGACGGCGGAGTGGGAAGCCGCCCTGAAGCGTGTGGAGAGAGGGGAATGTTCCCCGGAGGAATTTATGGAGGGGATCACCGCCATGGTGCGAGGGCTGGTGGAGAACTGTGAGGGCATGGAAATTACTGCCGGAAGCGCCCTGGCGGGCAGGGAGAGGGCTGCGGTTGGGAACTGCCCCCGCTGCGGGAGGCCCGTCTATGAAGGGAAAAAGAGTTTTTACTGTTCCGGCTATAAGGCGGGGCCTCCCTGCGATTTTGCAATCTATAAGGAAAACCCGTATTTCAAGAGCAAGCGGAAAAAACTGACACGGGAGGCTGCCGCCGCACTTTTGAAAGACGGCAGGGTAAAGATGACCGGTCTGTACTCGGAGAAAAAAGGGATTGTGTACGATGCGACAATCGTCATGGAGGACACGGGGGAGAGGTTCGTAAACTTTAAGCTGGAATTTCCCGCAAAAAACAAAGCGGAACATTCAAAGTAACTGTAAACAGGGATTGATTTGTCAGTTTTAAGGCTGATTTATGGGAGGTTTATGATTGATTTTAGTAAATTGCCATTAGGGAGCAGTCTGCATAATCTACTGGACGGAATAAGAATTGACTTTGCGTTCCAGGCAATCCTCAATGCAGCGACAATGGAGGTTGCCGGATATGAGGCACTTATGAGGCCGGAGGGAATGACACCTTTTGCACTGATTGAACGGTGCAGGGAGGAAAACAGCCTGCATACGCTGGAGCTTGCGACATTCATCGGGGCAACAAAGGCATTTCTTGACAAAGGGTTGCAGGGGTTTGTGTCCATCAATTCGCTTCCGTCCGAGTGCCTCACGCCAGAGGAATCGGGAATCTATTTTAAGTGTTTTCCGAACTTGTCGGAGCGTCTTTATGTCGAGATACTGGAATACACGGACTTGAATTTAGACAAATGGCTGATGAAGAAAGGGCAGATCAGGTCGCACGGTATGAAGGTTGCCGTTGATGATTATGGTTCCGGCAATAATTTCATGCTGGCTGTCAACCTGTTTGAGCCGGATATCATTAAGACTGACAGAAAGTTGATTGCGGGGATTCATAATGATATCCCCATGCAGGAGCATTTCATCAGGATGATAGAGCGCTTTCACGAGCGCGGGAGTGTGGTTATTGCGGAGGGCGTGGAATGCCTGGAGGAATTTGACTTCTTGCGGACAACAAAGGTTGATTATCTGCAGGGCTTTTATTTGGGGCGTCCCCAAATGTAGATGGGGAGAGGAAAACAAGAAATACGATCATGCAGTGAACCGCTGCCAGAAAAGGAGGGATTGGTTACATGGGAAAGTTGAATTTCATATCGAGCCTTGCCGCGGAAGCGGCCGGCAGGGTCACGCAGGATGAAGAAAGCTGGAAAGAGTTTCTAAAGACAGCTTCCCGCCTGTACCGCTATGATTTTGATGACCAGCTATTGATCTATGTGCAAAGACCGGACGCCACGGCCTGTGCGCCGCTGGAAATGTGGAATGAAAAAATGCGCCGATGGATAAAACCCGGTTCCAAAGGGATAGCGCTCATCCATAAGCGCAGGGACGGTAGCAACAGGCTGGATTATGTGTTTGATGTGTCTGATACAAGACCGGTGCAGGGGGCGAGGGAGCCTTACCTGTGGGAGTTTCGGAAAGAATACCACGCAACCGTGCTGGAGGCGCTGGAGAGGCGGTTTGGAAAAGCGGAGGGTCGGGATGCAGCGGAGCGGATCAAGGAAATCGTGGCAAACACGGTACTGGAAACCTATTCGGATTACCTTCGTGATCTGGAGTATGATTCCGAGGGAAGTCCGCTGGAGGATGTGGACGTGTCCGAGTGGGAAGAACATTTCCGGGAAACACTGGAGGCAAGTGTCCAGTATGCTGTGCTTACCCGCTGCGGCTTCAATCCAGACGATTACCTGGATGGCTGGGCGATGGACGGCATCACGTTGTTTTCCACGCCTGCCACCCTGCATCACCTTGGGGATGCCTGCAGCCAGCTTACTATGGAAATCTGCACGGAGATTAGGCGAGAGATCCGCAGGATTGAACAGGGAGTGGTTCAAGATGGGGAGAAAGAACGTAAAAATGCGGAAAACATACTTGAAAAACCATCAAAAGAGGTGTATAGTGAGAATAAGGAAAAATTTAGCACTGTAAAGCGTGAAAGCGAAGAAAGGGGAGGAAACGGGTATGGAAGGATTGGAGCTGACATACAGGAAAGCAGGAGATTACCTGATACCGGATCTGGAGATGGACGGGGCGGACGAAGCGCAGACACAGCCCATAGGGAAGTACGGGCTGCTCAGGGAGAGTTTCCTGAAGGAACACCACCACGGGACTTATACGTCCATGCTGCTGACAGGGAGATTGGACAGGCATCTGCGGGAAGTGGAGGGAAAGGCTCAGGAGCAGATAGACGGGATTCTGGAGCAGCTTATGAAGGCGGGAGGGGTGGACGAGAAGCTGAAAGCATCGAACCAGATGCTCTGGGTTCAGCAGGTCAACGCCATGACAGCCCAGGCGGAGGAAATGGTGCTGCCGGAAGTGGTTTACAGGTAAAGCAGGAACAGGAAATTTCAGAAAAACAAAATACGGACAGGGACGAAACGGCGGGAGAACATCCCGCTGTTTTTCCGTCCGCTGAAAGAAGCGAACAGATGTCACTTTTTCCATCGGCGGAGGAACAGGTGGAAAAGATTGCCCAGGTACAGGCGGAGGAAAAGAGGGAGGCACTCGCCCCCGGCCAGCGCGTGAAGAATCTCCCGGAGGGATTAGACCGCTGCCTGAACAGCGCTCTTGCCGGGGGAGGGAATGGCAGAAACAGTATCCTGCGGATTGTCGCGTTTTACCAGAAGGGGGCGGACAATAAGCAGGCTGCTGCGTTTCTGGAGAAAGAGTTTGGCGTCGGCGGCAGGGGCATCCTGGTGGATGGGGTAAAAGTTTCCGTATGGTTTGGCAAAGACGGGCTGTTTTTCGCCAGGGGGAACAGCGCCCTTGTGCCGGGGGCGGTGCTTGTGCCGTGGGAGCGGGCGGCGGCACGGGTGCGGAAACTGCTGGAGAAGGGAACTTTTGCCGCCCAGGATAAACTTGACGGGGCGAGGGATTATGAGTACCAAAGACAGGCAGAGTCGATGTGGTATCTTGCGCAGAGCTTGAGTGGTGAGGCGGAGGAAAAAGGGTATCTGCCGTATCTTCGGGAATTGTACGGGGGATTCCCGGACAGTACGGAGAAAATTGCGGCACTGCTGCGTGAGCCGGGTTACAGGCACGTTTTTTGTGCGGAGCTGGATACTTTTATTCAAGCGTTACAGAAAAACCCGGAACTGCTGCGTTACCGTAGATACCATCCTGATCCGATCAGAAAAGAGATAGACAGCCTGAACATAAGCCCGAAGCAGTTTCATTGTGCAGAAGGATTCAAGCCGGTGAAGGGGTATTTTATCACCGAGGACGAGATCGACCAGATGTTCAGGCGGGGCAGCGATATTTCCGAGGGAAAACTCAGGATATATTCTTACTTCATGCAGGGGCATGACGCAAAGGAATGTGCGGCATTCCTGAGAAATGAGTACGGTGACGGCGGCTGGGGACAGACCGGGTATGATGAGTGGCATGATTCCAAAGGGATAAAATTTAAGAGGGAAGATGAGTATTCGGGCTATAAAGGTTATGACACGGTATTCTTTAACTGGAACCAGGCACAGGAGCGAATCCGTGGGCTGATCCGTGACGGGAAGTATCTCAATGCAAAGGAAATGGAATATCTGCCGGAGTACGAGAAGGTACGGCTCGCAAGGGAGCTATACAATTTCCGGCAGCTTACCCCGGACAGGCCGGAGAGTGCCCGGAATGTGCCATGGGATATAGAAAAAGGGGCAGCGGAATTCCGTCCTATCTTGGACAGCCCGAAGTACAGCGTCGAACTATACGAGGATATGGTAAAGACATTTGCGCCCTTATTGCCAAAAGACGTGCGTGGATATGCGACCATGAAGAAAGCGCTGGAGGACATGGCTGCGTTTGTGCGCGGGGAATATTCGCTGTTCAAGCCGCTTCCGGCAAGCGTTTTGGAGGAGGAAAGAGACAGAAGCCGCAGAAGAAAAGAGGCTGAAAAGGAGGAAAAGAGGCAGGAGCGGCAGATTCCGGAAATGCTGGAAACACACCAACAGGGAGGGGAACTGGAGCAGGCGGCGCGGGCGCTGGCAAAAAAGCAAAGGGCAAAAGCAGGCACAAGGCAGGAGATAGACGGACAGCTTTCCCTTGATTTTTCTGCCATGGGCGCTTTTGCGGCGGACAGTGGGGAAACACCCGGTCAGACGGAGATTAAGCCGGTTCCCGAAAAGGACAATACCCGGCAGGAAGACGCACAGGTGGCGGCAGGGCAGGCAGAAAAGAGATCAGACCCGCGCCTGACCCCTCATGCGGAGGAATACCTTGCCTTAAAAACGCGGCACCCGGACAAGCTGATTGCGGTGCAGGTGGGAGATTTGTACCTGTTTTATGGAAAAGACGCGGAGGCTGCGGCCCCGGCGCTTGACGCAAAGCTACTCAGGAGGGAGATCGAAGGGCTTGGGGAAACCTTTGTGACGGGCACAAAATCATGGCAGGGTGCTGTGAGGAAGGCGCTGGAGCATGGGCACAGTATCCTTGTCATAGGCCAGGAGCCGGGGAAAGGCGCGGATGCCCCGTATGTGACAATAAAGGAGAGGAGTGCGGCTGATTATATCCCGCTGGGAATGCAGCTTGTCATTGACGGACGGCGCATGGTGATTGACAGCGTGGATTTCGGGCGCGGGAAGGTGAGCCTGAAGGACTTGGAGATACAGGGGTGGTTCCCGGTCTTTCGGGAGGAATCTGTTGCCTATGTGCGTGAGTGCATTGAGCGTGAAGCAGACAGGGAGGCGGAGACAGAGGCATCCGTGGAAACGGTTGTGGAAGCGGCGGAAAAGGCAGCAGAGACAGATGCATCCGGTCTGGAAGAAGCAAAGCGGGAAGGACGAAGTGTGCCGGAGAGGGAGCAGGAGGCGGAGAGCCCTGCAACACCGGAGGGGCAGCTCGTACCCTCTGACACGGTACAGGTGTTTGACGTGGGTCTGCCTTTTGAGGTCGCTTTCCAAAAGCTGGTTACGGAGGAGGAAAGGGAGAAAGAGCGCAGGCTGCGGGAGCGCCGCAATTTCCGGATCATGGACGATAACCTGGGTGCGTGGGGGCAGAAGACCCGTTACCAGAATAATGCTGTGGCTGTCCGCATCCTGAAACAGATCGAGGCGGAGGGCAGGAGCGCCACGGGGGAAGAACAGGAGATCCTGGCAAAATACACAGGCTGGGGCGGATTATCGCAGGTCTTTGACCCTGCCAATGAAAAGTGGGGGAAAGAGTATATGGAACTGAGCGGACTGCTGACCCCGGAGGAGTACGAATCCGCCAGGGCAACGGTGCTGAATGCGTTTTATACAAGTCCCCTGGTGATAAAGGCCGTCTATGCCGCCATCGGACACATGGAATTTGTGCCGGGGAACATCCTGGAGCCGTCCTGCGGCGCAGGGAATTTTCTGGGGCTTGTGCCAGAGGGTTTTGCGGGCGCTAAACTGTATGGCGTGGAGCTGGACAGCCTGACCGGGCGGATCGCCTCGCAGCTATACCAGAAAGCAGACATCACCATAGGCGGGTTTGAGACAACGGATTACCCGGACAGTTTCTTCGACCTTGCTTTGGGGAACGTGCCTTTCGGTGACTACAAAGTGCATGACAGGAAGTATGACAGGCTGAACCTGAACATTCACGATTATTTCCTTGTCAAAGCACTGGATAAGGTACGTCCGGGCGGTGTGATGGCGTTTGTCACCAGCAAGGGAACCATGGATAAGGCGGACGGCAGGGCGAGGGAGGCACTGGCACAGAAGGCTGATCTTTTGGGAGCCATCCGTCTGCCCAATAATGCGTTCAAGGCCAATGCCGATACCGATGTGACCTCGGATATCCTGTTTTTCCAGAAGCGGGGCAGCGCCCCGGAGAAGCTGCCGGACTGGGTGTCGGTGGGAGAGACGGAGGATGGCGTACCCTTAAACAGCTATTATCTGCAGCATCCGGAAATGGTGCTGGGGAAAATGTCTTTCTGGAGGAATATGTACGGGAATGAGACGGAAACAGCCTGTCTGCCCACGGAGGGCGATGACCTTGCAGAGCAGCTTTCGGAGGCAGTCACCCGTATCGGGAAGCCTGACCGAGCACTTTTGGAAATGGACGCGCCGGAACCGGCGGAGGGCGGCAGGACGGGGAAGGCAGCAAGGGAAAGCATCGCAGCAGACCCGGATGTAAGGAATTTCAGCTTCACGGTCAAGGACAGGAAGCTATATTACCGGGAAAACTCACGCATGACTCTGGTGGAGCCAGGGAAGATGCGGGCAGAGCGCATCCGGAATATGATCGGCATCCGGGACAGCGCGAGGCGGCTCATTGAGATTCAGACGGCGGGTGCATCGGACAGCGAGGTGCGGGAGGAACAGGCAAGACTCAACACCCTGTATGACAGTTTTGCCAATAAATATGGGCTGATAAACAGCATGGGCAACCGCCAGGCGTTCCAACAGGATTCCTCCTACCCCTTGCTGTGTTCGCTGGAGGTACTGGACGAAGAAGGAAAGTTTCAGGCAAAAGCGGATATCTTTACGAAACGCACCATTCGCCACCGGCAGCCTGTGACCCATGCGGATACGGCTGTGGAGGCGCTGGGCGTGTCTATCGGGGAGCGGGCCTGTGTGGATTTAGGATTTATGGCATCCCTGATGGGCGGACCGGAGAAGATACCGCAGATTGTCAGCGACTTAAAGGGCATCATTTTCAAAGACCCGGACACCGGCCCCTTTGACATGGAAGGGGAGGCAGCGCCCTGGCATGAAGGCTGGCAGACCCAGGACGCTTATCTTTCGGGAAATGTCCGGGAAAAACTGGAGAAAGCCCGCAAAGCGGCAGGGGAATACCCGGAGTTTGTCGTAAATGTGGAAGCGCTGGAAGCCGTGCAGCCCAAAGACCTGACCGCGCCGGAAATCAATGCGAGGATCGGCGCACCCTGGATAGATAAAAAGTATTACAACGAGTTCCTTTATGACCTTTTGAAAACACCACAGAAGCTCCGGGGAAGACAGATCGGTGTTTTATATTCCGATGTTGCCGGGGCATGGAATGTGATGGGAAAAGGGGCGGACAGCATGGATAATACCCGTGTCTATGGCACATACGGGACAAAGCGTGTCAATGCCTATGAGATTTTTGAGGACAGCCTGAACCAAAGGAGCGTGGAAGTCTATGACACGGTAGAGGTAGACGGAAAAGAGAAGCGTGTCCTGAACGCGAAGGAGACGGCTATCGCCCAGCAGAAGCAGGAAGCCATGAAGGAGGCGTTCCGGGAGTGGATATTCAAAGACCCGGAGCGCCGGGAAGAACTGTGCGCCACATACAACCGGCTGTTCAACTCGGTGCGCCCCAGGGAATATGACGGGCAGCACATCCAGTTTGTGGGGATGAACCCGGAGATTGCCTTGGAGAAACACCAACGGAACGCTGTCGCCCGTGTGCTGTATGGCGGGAATACCCTGCTCGCCCATGTGGTGGGGGCGGGCAAGACTTATGAGTGCATTGCGGCGGCCATGGAGGGGAAGCGGCTGGGGCTGTGCCAAAAGTCCATGATGGTGGTGCCGAACCACCTGACGGAGCAGTGGGGCAGTGATTTTCTGACGCTTTATCCCGGCGCAAAGGTGCTTGTGGCAACCAAAAAGGATTTCGAGCCGAAGAACCGGAGGAAATTCTGCGCACGGATCGCCACCGGTGATTATGATGCCGTGATCATCGGCCATACGCAGTTTGAAAAAATCCCCATCTCACCAGAGAGGCAGGCGGCACACCTGCAGGAGCAGATCAATGAGATTGTGAACGGCATAGGAGCGGCGAAAGCGGAGAAACAGGAGCGCTGGACGATACGGCAGATGGAGCACACAAAGAAAAGCCTGGAAGGCAGGCTGAAGCGCCTGAACGATAAAAAGAGGGACGATACCGTATATTTTGAGGAACTTGGCGTTGACCGTCTTTTTGTGGATGAAGCGCAGTATTACAAAAACCTTTACACCTATACGAAAATGCGTAATGTGGCAGGAATCGGACAGTCGGACGCACAGAAGTCCAGCGATATGTACGCAAAGTGCCAGTACATGGACGAGATTACCGGAGGGCGCGGCGTGGTGTTTGCCACAGGGACACCCATCTCGAATACGATGGTGGAATTATATACCATGATGCGCTATCTGCAGGACGGTATGCTGCGGAGAGGCTATAAGGACAGCGCGGGAAAGGTACACAGCCTGCTGCACTTCGATAACTGGGCGGCAACTTTCGGGGAGTGCGTGACTGCGGTGGAGTTAAAGCCGGAGGGCACGGGATTCCGGCTGAGGACACGGTTTGCAAGATTTTTTAATCTGCCGGAGCTGATGAATATGTGGAAGGAAGCCGCGGACATACAGACTGCCGATATGCTGAACCTTCCCACGCCGGACGTGGAATATGTCACGGTGCAGACGGAGGCCAGCGCAGCACAGAAAAAGATGGTGGAAGCCCTGGCGGAGCGGGCGGAGAAGATCAGAGGCGGGGGTGTGGACGCCAGCATTGACAATATGCTCAAGATCACTTCCGACGGGCGCAAACTTGCCCTGGACCAGCGGCTGATGAACCCACTCTTAGGGGATGACCCAGGCAGTAAAGTAAACGCCTGTGTGGAAACGGTGTTCCGCATCTGGCAGGAAAGCACGGAGTTTAAGGGAACCCAGCTTATCTTCTCCGACCTATCAACGCCCAAGGGCAAGCGGGAGGAAAAGGAGCCGGAAGGAGAGAACCCGGAAAAAGCGAAGGACGGGGCGCAGAAAGAAGCGGAGGAAGCGCCGACTGAGGAAAATTTACAGGAATACGGCGTATATGAGGACATACGGCAGAAGCTGGCGGCAAAGGGAATCCCGAAAGAGCAGATTGCCTTTATCCATGAGGCGCACACGGAGGCACAGAAAGCGGAACTTTTCGCAAAAGTGCGCAGCGGACAGGTGCGTGTGCTGCTTGGAAGCACACAGAAAATGGGCGCGGGGACAAATGTGCAGACAAGGCTTGTAGCCTCCCATGATCTTGACTGTCCCTGGCGTCCTGCCGACCTGGAGCAGCGGGCAGGACGTATTGTGCGGCGCGGAAACCAGAATGAGAAAGTGTGGATTTACCGCTATGTCACAAAGGGCACATTTGACGCCTATACATGGGGGCTGGTGGAGAGCAAACAGAAATTTATCGGACAGGTGATGACTTCCAAGAGCCCGGCTCGTTCCATTGAGGATGTGGATGCCACGGCGCTCTCTTATGCGGAGGTCAAGATGCTTGCCACCGGCGATCCGAGGATCAAGGAGAAGATGGATCTGGACATCCAGGTGACAAAGCTGAAAATGTTGAAGGCGAACCATACGGCGCTGAAATATGAGTTGGAGGACAAGATACGCGGGCATTTCCCCAACAAGATCAGGGAAGAACAGCTTTATATTGACTGCCTGCAGGCGGATTTGCCCGTATTGCTGGCACACCCGGCCAGGGAAGAACAATTCTCCATGACGATCCAGGGTGTTACCCATACAGAGCGGAAGGAGGCGGGGCAGGCATTGATCGCAGCCTGCCATCTTCTGAGCGATCCCAGCAAGGAAGTTGAACTGGGAGAATACAGGGGATTCCCCATGCGGCTGGGGTTTGACGGGGAGAAGTTTAAGGTGACGATGAAGCAGCACCTGACCTATACGGCGGAACTGTCTGACGATGCGGTGGGAAATGTCGCCCGTATCAATAACGCACTGGATAAAATCCCGCAAAGCCTGAAAAACCATGAGGAACAGATGGAGCGCCTGAAGGGGGAACTGGAAAATGCGAAGGAGGAAGCGGAGAAACCGTTTCCCCAGGAAACGGAGCTGGCGGAGAAGTCCGCCCGGCTGACAGAGCTGAACACGGAACTTGACAACGAGGAACGGAACCGGGGGAAAGAGCCGGAAAAGGACGGTGCGGAAAGCGGGGACCAGGAGGGGTGTGCGGCAGAAAGCCCCGGCCAGGAAGATACAGGGGCCAGGGAAGGGAAAAAACCTTCCATCCTGAGTGAGCTGAGACAGTATGAACGCCCTGCGGCGGTGTCCGCCGTGGCGGAGAGGAGCAAAAACAGCAGGGAGGTGATTTAGGATGCGCAGGAAAGAAGGACGCACCATAGGGCTGTATTTTAAGGTATCGCCGGAAGAAATGGCGCTGATCGAAGAAAAGATGGGGCAGGCGGGCACGTTGAACAAACGTGCCTATCTGCGGAAAATGGCCGTGGACGGGTATATCGTCCATGTGGATATGGGGAGCGTGAAGGAACTGGTACGGCTTTTGGGGACAATCTCCCGCAATATCAACCAGATCGCCAAACGGTGTAACGAGACGAGGAACCTCTACGGGGAAGATGTGGAAGATCTGAAAAAAGGGTATGCGCAGTTGCAGAGGGAGCTTTTGGGGCTGGTGCGGAAGTTTGCGGAATTGTGACGGCGTGGGCGCAGGGGGATTCTTCCTGCGCCCGCCCTTTTCAGTTGGGAATATGCAGGCGGTTAAACGAGAACTAAAACGAGAACTGAAAAGAGAATCTGATTGAAATTCCTGCCGAAATATGATAGTATTCCCATATGGAACCCATGACAGGGGTGGCAGCCTCCCAAGCCAAATGACCGGCTTGCCGGTAATAAAAACGTACATAGTACGTTGGAAGGGAGGTGGCGCTTATGACTGCTGCGGATATCATATTGATATTTATAGGGATAATCGGCTTGCTGATTGCCTTTGGTAGCTTTGTTATAGCGTTGCTTGCCTTTCTCGACAGAGACAAGGATCACAAGCGAAAAAAATAATGCCCACCCTGTTGCAACCAGGATGGGCGCCTCTCACTGAGAGGTAACTACCTATACTTGGGATACTCCACCTTTGGAGTGGGGCTCCTGTGGGGCACCTGTTAGCAGCAGGTGTCCTTCTATATGTTCAATGTACCACATTCTGTGCAGGGTTTCAAGTGTTTTCTTCTGTTGGTGTATAAAAAATTCCTTATCAATGTTATTGAACAGGCGAAATAGAAGAAAACTTCCCTTGTGTACTATCCGTTCCTATAATAATTGTGATATAATCAGAAAGTGAAAGATATGGGAAAACCGGGATGTACAGATGCGTATGTAATATAAAGAACAATAGCGAAAGGGAATAGGTGTATGGATAGAAATCAATTTAAGCTTATACATAGCGAATTAATTCAACAAGTTCAATGCGTAGAAAATAATTTGAAGATAATATATGCAGCAATGTGCAAAGGAAATTTTAACAATAATTTGAAATCCGTTGAGAAGATGAACTTAGGTAAAATAGCGCGAGAACTTGAAGAACTTGACAATAGTGATGATATGCCTGAATTTTCTGAAGAGGAATACAACACAATAGATGAAATACGAGAAATAAGAAATTATTGGTGTCATCAGTGTTACTTGGATTTTGTGTATATTGAAAATGACTATGAGCGAGAGAAAGCATTTCAAAGAGTCGCAAATAAATTGCATTATGACGAATATAGGACATATGACTTGTTTAAGAAAACCGAAGAAATGCGATTGATAATTATGAGAAAATATAGATAAGGTTGAAAGGGAATTGCTTGTTGAAATAATTGTGTGGGTATCGCACCGTCTATCTTTGGGGGATAGGCGGTATTTTTCTGCCCATATTTTGGAGAGGGGGAGTGGTATGCAGGGAGTGACAAAGGAACAAATCACACAGGCGAAGGAGTGGGATCTATTATCTTATCTGCAAAGATACGAGCCGGTGGAACTGAAAAAATGCGGAAGGTCAGAATACTGCACAAAAAGCCACGACAGCCTGAAAATTTCCAACGGGAAATGGCACTGGCACAGCCAAGGGATCGGCGGGCGGACGGCACTGGATTATCTGATAAAGGTGCGGGGTATGGAATTTGTGGATGCCGTTCTGCTGCTCTGTGGGGAGAGTGTGGGAGACATAGCGCAGAAACCGATAACGGGAAGCAGACAGGCGCAGAAACTGTTTCTTCTGCCGCCAGCCAACCGCTGCGGAACGGCGTTTGTGTCTTATCTTCTGGGGAGGGGGATTGACGGGGAGATCATCAACCACTGTATCGGTGCAGAGATTTTGTATGAGAGCCGCCCATACCATAACTGTGTGTTTGTAGGGCGTGATCCGGAGGGAAAGATCCGTTATGCTTTCCAGAGGGGGACCTGTGGAGAGTATAAAAATGATGTGGAGGGGAGTGATAAGCGGTATGGTTTTTGTCTGGCTGCCTGTTCCGCAGCTTGTGGAAAAGTAACAGTGACGGAAAGCCCGGTGGATGCCCTCTCTGTGGCGACGCTAAGAAAGATTAACGGGGAGGATTGGAGAGACAGCTATTATCTTTCCTTGGGCGGTACTGCTCCCTGTGCCCTGCTCCAGTTCTTGAAAGACCATAAAGCCGTGACCTATATCCGGATGTGCCTGGATAATGACCGGGCGGGGATTTTGGGTATGGAGAAGATCAGGGAAGCAATCAGGGCGGACGGGGAGCTGGAAGGACGCATCAGGATGATAGAGGATTGCCCGCCGCCCGTCTCCGGCGGCAAAGACTATAACCAAATGTTAATGGGGGAACGGGAGGCGAACCGCTGTGCAGCGCCCCGTCCTGCGAGGGAAATTTAGAGAGTGAGAGGAGGTGGAACGCATGGCAGTTTCAAGCTTGCTTCCGAGAAAAGCAAAGGGGAACCAGACACGGAGCCAGACGCTGCAGACGCGGTTTGAATACGATGAGGCAGAAGAAAAGACCGGGGGCGGAAAATTTATCACATCCTATATGTGCAGCCCGGAAACAGCGGCGGAGGAATTTGAGATGAGCAAGCTGATCTATGAATCTGCCACCGGGAGAAGCCAGCCGAAGGAAAAAGATATCATCGCTTACCGCATTATCCAGTCTTTTAAGCCGGGAGAAATCACGCCGGAGGAAGCGAACAAGATAGGATATGAGCTTGCCATGAGATTCACTAAGGGCAGGCATCAGTTTTTTGTTGCCACCCATACGGACAAGGCGCACATCCACAACCATATCGAATTTAACAGCACCAATTTGGAGTGCGACGGGAAATTCAATAACTTCAAAAATTCTTCCATTGCCTTACGGCGGCTGAATGATGAAATCTGCCGGGAGCATGGCTGTTCAGTGATTGAAAAACCGGGGGCAAGGCGTCAGCAGTTTGCGGAAAAAGGGGCAGCGAAGCGGGGGGCAAGCTTCAAAGAGCATCTGCGTATTGACATAGACAATGCGCTGTCCGGCTGTAAAGACTTTGAGGAATTCTTGGCTCGTATGAGAGCGGAGGGGTATGAGATCAGACGGCGCGGGAAGTCTCTGGAGTTTAAGGCACAGGGGCAGGAAAGATACAGGCGCTCCTACCGGCTGGGGGAAGCTTATTCGGAAGAAGCGCTGCGGGGAAGGATTGCGGGCACCTGGAAAGCGCAGCGGGATGAGGAACCGAAAAAATCCAGGGGGAACGGTGAGAGGGAAGCGAAAAAGAAGCAAGCGGATCATGGCAGGCGGGTCAATCTTCTGGTGGATATTCAGGCAAAGATACAGGCAGGAAAGGGCAAGGGATATGAACGGTGGGCGAAGGTTTTCAACCTGAAAGAAGCCGCAAAGACCCTTAATTTTCTCACGGAGAACGGTGTGGAGGATTATGGGGAACTTGTGGCAAGGGCGGAATTGGCGGGAAAGAAATTTGATGAACTGTCTGCCCGCATCAAGCGCCTGGAGGGACGCATGGCGGAGATTACCCGGCTTAAAAACCATATCATCAACTATTCAAAGACGCGGGAAATTTATAAAGAATACAAGAGATCCCGCAACCAGAAAGCATACCGGGCGGAACACGCGGAGGAGATCGAAAAGCATGAAGCGGCGAAGGCTGCCTTTGACGCTTTGGGAGGGAAAACGATTCCGAAGGTGGCGCAGCTTAACGAGGAATATACAAAGCTGCTGGCGGAGAAAAAGGCGTGTTATGAGGAATACAAGAAGGCCAGGCAGGATATGATCGATTATCAAACTGCCCGTGCGAATGTGGATAAAATCTTGGGAACGCCCGCCCAAGGACAGGAGGAAAAGAGGGAGCAGAGGGCGGAACACTGACGATAGAAACCCATGCCGGTATTCTGCCGGTGTGGGTCTTTTTTTATGTCCGTTGCCAGACGGTGGAGGAAAAAACGCGAGGGCTGTGCCCGGAGCGGGAAGCCGTGCCGTGAGGCACGTTCGCAAAATAGCGGAGCGTTTTTTGCCGGGGCTTGGGGTGTCCCCAACAAGCAAAGTGACCGAGCTGGAGGCGAGGGAGCGGCGGTAAGAATATCCCAAAGGGATATTCTTACCGATTGCTTGCAAATTTGGAAAACCTTGACGGTTGGGAGAAGGGGAGGTTTTGCTATTGGATAAAAAGATTATCCGAAGCAATAAGTATTGCAGTAAATGTTGCATGAGATGTAAGTGTTTTGAAATATGCAAAAGAGATATAGCTTTGGAGCGCGGGACCGAGCTGCAAAAGACGAGATTAACAAGTGAGATATTGCGTGGATAGAAGCAGGGTATAAATACGGGAAAATATTTATGGAAAAAGTCACAAATAATTGATATAATATCAGTTAAAGGATTTGTGGGATGTAGTGGATTGCTAAGCCAGATTTATTAACCATATAGAAAAATGAAATGAGAATGAGATTATGTATAAACAGGATTCATTTGCAATTACATATGGTGTAGATCCGATAGAATATGCAGAAGATGAAATAGAGACTGCTAATTTTTCTGTTCGCACTTTTGGCAGATTAAAAAATAGTGGTGTTGATACTGTGGCGGATTTGTTGCAAAAAACCGAAGTAGATTTGCTATCCATCAAAGGATTTGGCAGAAACAGTTATGATGAGGTAATCAAGTTTATAAAAACATTACACCAGAGCACGAATGGCAATAACCGGAAAACTAAGGTAATCCGTAGGCAGCCATATTGGGCTCGTGAGCAGAGGGAATTACTCTTTGCCGGACAATTTGATGAATTGGAGTCGGAGTATTTTGAAAAAGATGGAGATTATATTGATAGCTTACGAGAAGCCTATGAAGTGCTTGGTGCAGATATAATAGAAGAGATACATAGAAACTCTTTGAGTGTACTTGAGTATGAGCGTACCTTCAGAGATTATTATTATAAAATGGACAGACTTTTTACTCAGAGAAATGAAGTAAAGAGAAGTCTGGAGCAAATTACGGAAGTTAAGATTAACAAACAGGTACATCCTTATATTTGGGCTTTCCCAGCTCATACGGAAGTATGTGAACAGCTATATTCCGTGTGCGCGGGTGAAAAAGCCACATTTGAGGACTTGAGAAAAATCGATCTGGAAGATTATGATACGGCAGTTTTGCTCATTAAATTCCTGAAATGGTGTCAGTTTGACTTGGAAAATGAATATGAGGAATACTGGAATAGTCATAGGGATCGGGATAGGGTCGAAGATATAATACGGCTCCGCTCAAACCGCAGCACATTGGAGGAAGTTGGGAATATTTATGGAATCACCAGAGAGAGAATCAGGCAGATAGAGGCAAAATCAGTCAGAAAATTTAGGGTATGGGAGAAAAATCATAATTTCCTCGCTAAAGTGGCTGCTGAATGCGGCTGTTGCTCAGTCATACCTTTTAAGCTGATAAAAGAGATTTTGGGTGATAATGGGGATGTCATAATCTATTTGCTACGTCTCACGAATAGTAGTCATTATTATGTGGATATAGACCTTGAGGTTGTAGTCCGAGATGATTTTGATTATAGCGTAAGGATTCAAAAATATGTTGATATGCTGCCGGAGGTGTTCAATGTGCGTGAACTGCCAGCATGGATACAGGAACTTCCTGAGAGAATACCGGAAGAAATATTGCTAAGAGCAGTTGAATTACAATATCGACTTACCGGTGATACTTATCACAGGAGCCGTTTGTCTGTGGGGCTTATGTGTGAGCATGTACTTAGAACATATTATCCGGAGGGGTTGCACATATATGATGATAAAGAGATTGAGGGTTTTAGAAACCACATTTATCAGGATTATGGCGATGTAAAGATATCCGATACTCATCGTGCTTTGATTGCCAGAATAAGCGATGTTGGCGTACTATGTGGACGCGGCAGGTATAAGAGTAAGCAGGAGGAATATTTATCTTCTGATCTATATGAAGATATCAGCAGGTACATAGAGGATAGCAGTGATACTATATTCTTGATCAATACGATTTTTACCGTGTTTGAAGATGAATTGAGAGCTGAGGGGATTGATAATAAATACTATTTGCAGGGTGTGTTGAAGGAACTGTTTGGTGACAGATATTACTTTAGAAGAGATTATATTTCCAAAGACGCAGACTTGACTTCCATTTACAGCGCGATAATCAGATATATAAAGAATTCTCTTGCGCCAGTCTCAAAAGCAGAAATATTTGATGCATTTCAAGGGCTAACAGAGATTGTACTAAATTTTGCGGTCAACGATTCGGAGGTGTTGAATTATTTTGGAACCTATATCCATGCGGATAATGTAAAGATTTATGAAGAGGATTATTCCTATGTGAAGCAAGTTGCTGACAAATTACTTTCAAAGAACGATGTGCTCCATTCTAAGGATTTTTTTGACTATATTAAGGCTGACAATTCTGAGTTTATTGAAAGAACAGGTGCAACATATCCTTACAGGCTGTTCAGTCTTTTGGAGTATATGCTGTCCGAAGATTATCAATTTGCCAGACCTTATATTGCCAAGATAGATACCGTAATAGACCGTCCTATGGAACGATTTCAGGAACTGCTTGACCAACAGGATGTAACAGAAATTCAGGAATTACTGAATCTTGCCAGCGAGTGCCGGTTTACAATGATAGGACTTTTAGATTTCCTGAATACGTTCTCGGATACACATTTCATTCTTGATAAAGAGCATTTGATAAAAATTTCTGCTACCGGAATTGATGAAACCATTGCCAAAAGGATTGAATCTCTTATTTTGAATGAGATTTCAGGGACGAAGGTGATCTCTCAATTAAGATGCCGGGAGCAATTTCCTGAAATACAGGTTAGCTGGGAAGAATGGCTTATATTCAGCATGATAGATAAGTGGAGCGAATCTTTGGAGGTTGGATTGACTACCCGTGCGTTTAAGGATGCAGTTGCGCTGGTTGCACCAGCAGGCAGGATGAATCCAGATGAATTTTCAGATGTTCTGGCGACAACAAAGTATAAAACGGACGATCTTGATAATATTGATGACCTGATCGCTGATATCATAGAGGAAGAAATAGAGGTATAGATTATGGCAAATTATCGTGAAATCCCGTTGCAGCACAGCTATATCAGCTGCGGTGAGACGAATATAGCAAATTCCTTTTTGAATCCGGTCTTAGGACACACGAAGCTGTATAAAAGGAGTGTTGGTTTTTTCTCATCCAGTGTATTCTCACTTATAAAAGAGGGGATTGTGAAGCTTGCAAGAAATAAGGGAGAAATACGCCTGATAGCATCTCCGCGTTTGAGTCAGGAGGATATACAGGCGATCCAGATGGGATATGATAAGAGAGAGAAGATTGTTTCGGATAGTTTTTCGAGGGACTTTGTTGAAAAACTTGATGAGTTAAAGGAAGAAGAACTGCTGTTGCTGGTAGATTTGATTGCAAAAGGTTTTTTGGACATAAAGATTGCGGTGTCGAAAACGGATGGGTTTTATCATGATAAGCTGGGAATTTTGGAAGATATGGAAGGAAATAAAATTGCTTTCTATGGTTCATCTAATTCCAGTCTGAACGGTTATCAAAATAACTATGAGAAAATTAGGATTGCAAGAAGCTGGATACATGGGGAAGAGGACAGTGTGGAGGATGAACAGAATGAATTTGATGCACTCTGGTCTAAGACGCATCCATTTGTTACGGTATATGATTATAAGGACACTGCAAAAGATAATATTCTGCAGGTCATAGAGAAGAAAAAGAGTAATAAAAATTCAACTGGAATCAGACTCAGGGATTATCAGGAAGATGCAATCAGGGCGTGGGTGAATAATGGGTATCACGGTTTCTATGTGATGGCTACCGGTACTGGTAAGACATGGACGGCTATTTACTCGGCGCGGGAGCTTATCAAGGAGCATCCCGCAACCATCGTTATCTGTGCCCCATATAAGCATTTAGTGAAACAGTGGGCGGAGGATGTCGAAAAGGCTTTCCCCAATGCAAATATTGTAATGGTCTTTTCAGAAAATCCAACGTGGGATAAGCAGATTACGGATGAAACTGTGAAGATGAAGTATCATCCGGAAACGCAGCTGATTGTAATTTCTACGATAGCTTCATTCGGCTCAGATAGATTCGGGGCAGTATTCCCTAAAATACCTGGGGAAAAATTGCTCATAGTGGATGAAGCGCACAGATTTACCAACAGAGATGATAGCTTAAAGAATGAATACCAGTATATGCTTGGATTAAGCGCAACTCCATTTAGCGGAAAATCTGCTGAAAGAGGAAGGAACCTGATGGAATTCTTTGGCGGGCAGGTGTTCAGCCTTGCGATAGAAGAGGCTTTGGAACGTGGATTTTTGGTTCCTTATAATTATTATCCGATATATGTGTATGCCAATGATGAAGAAGAATCTAAATTCCAATACCATACACAGAGAATCCTGTCCTGTTTTAAGAATGGAGTTTGTATTGACCCTGAACAGCTGGCTAAATCGCTACGAAACCGTCTTCGGGTGATAGCAATGGCTGAAGAGAAACAGTCCAGGATTCATGATATAATCAATCATGTGGCAGAGAAAGACCATGTGGTGGTCTATTGCGGAGATGGCAGGCAGTATGACTCTAATGGGGAAGAAGTCAGGCATATTCGAGCTGTGAAAGGCGTTTTGTCTGAACACGACTATAAGGCAAGTCAGTTTACTGCATCAGAGAATATGATGCAGCGGATGCAGCTTGTAGATGCATTCAACAAGGGTGAAATATCAGCGCTGGCAGCTATCAGGTGTCTGGATGAGGGTATCAATATCCCGTCCATAAAGAGTGCATTGATTTTAGCCAGTAATGATGATTACAGGGAGTTTGTCCAGCGAAGAGGTCGTATCCTCAGACTATATGATGGTAAGAAATTTGCAAATATCTATGATGTGATTGTACTTCCTTCCAATAATTTGAAAGCATGGGCACTGATTGAACTGCGAAGATTCCGCGAATACGCTAAGCTGGCGCTTAATGCCGATGAAAAATTGGACGAGTTAGAGGATTTGATGATTCAATATGGTTGCACGATGGAAGAGATAGATGTATACGATTATGATGAAATGGAGGCAGAGTTAGATGAGTAGTAGTCAGATTGTTCAGAATATGATTTCCTTCATCGAGGAGAAAGAGAGAGACATTCAAGCTGCTAAGGTTACCGGTGAGGTGAAAGCCAAGAGTGTTGTTGTGGATCAAATTCTGGCTGAGCTGGAAAAACAGATGAAGGGAGACAATCATGAAGATCAGTAAACTTGAATATGAGAACTTCCGAAATTTTAAGGGGCATGGTGAGATAAAATGTTCCACCGATGGCAAAGTTACAATCATTTACGGCAAAAATGGTGATGGCAAGACTACTATGCATCAGCTGTTTCAGTGGGTATTTTATGGCAGGGTTCATTTTAATAGGACAACAACCGACACGCTATATAACCTATCCTTTGAAAGAGAGCAGCCTTACGGGTCTACCTTTATCGTTATGGGAAGGATTGATTTTGAGCATGATGGTCATTACTATTCCTTGACCCGAACCTGTACGTTCAAAAAGGGGTTGGATGATTCGTCTAAGGTGTCAGAAGAATTGCAGTTAAACCACAAGGATGAAGAGGATAATTGGATCCGGATGGATAAGCCCAAGGATATCATAGAGAAATTTCTTCCGTCCGGTTTATCGGAATATTTCTTTTTTGATGGCGAAAGCATGATTGCCGACCTTCGGGTAAAGGGAAAGGATTCTGCCGGAAAGCTGAGGACAGCTCTGTATTCGATGTTTGATCTGGATGTTATTGAATCTGCCCTTGAGCATATCGGAAGGACAGATTTGAAGACAACGGTTTTAGGACAGTTGTTTATCAGCAGAGGTGAAAATGTTCAGACAGGTGAAATTTCTGCTGTAAGGACCAATATAGAAAACGCACAGCAGAAGATTAAGGATTACGAGGAAAAACTGAGTGCCTTGAAACAGGAGAAAGAAGAGAAGAAAGAGCTGATAACCAGTATTTCAGAAAAAATAGGGACGACAAAATCAAGGCAGGAGTATGAATCACAGAGGAAGGAATTAAAGAGACAGCGGGATTTAGTTTTGAATAATGTCGGGATTGCACAGCGGGATTTTGGGGATGCGGTCATTGATAATTTCCCACAACTTCTCATTTCAAAAGCGGTGGCAGATGCAAAGGGGAAGATTAATCTTAAGATTGAAAAGAATCATCTCCCTCACGGCCTGAGTAAACGCTTGGTTGCTTATTTGCTTGCAATGTCAACCAAGGAATGTATCTGCGGTAATCCGTTATGTGATGCTGAAAGGGCTAAAATTAGGGAGTATGAGACGATGATGCCGCCCAAATCCTATACCAGTCTGTATAATGATTTTACACGGACCGCAGAGCTCTGGGGCAGGGGTTATGACAAGGAAAAACTGGAAAGCTATGTAAAGCAGGTTTTTGATAATACGGAACATGCCCACAAGTGTGATATACAGATCCATAATCTTGACGAAGAAGAGAAAAACAGCCCGGATGTTGAGGATCTGATCGTTGATAGACAGAATGCTGAGAACCGGATTTCTGAAATTGATGATGATATTGTAAAAGGCACTAAGGAATTAGATAAATTTAATATTTATCTAAAAAGACAGATGAAGGAATATGAAACTCTGACCGGGCAGTTGGAAGGTAATGAGATAATTAACAAAAAAATTGAGATTATGGAGGCTGTGCGAAACTACTTTGAAGGTTTGCTTAGCGAGGCTGCGGACAAATACAGTAAGAAATTGCAGGAAAACATACAGGATTTGATTAACAAGATGCTTACCAGCAAAAGATATGCCAAGGTCAGCCCGGAATTCTCTGTAAGGGTGGAAGACAGCAATGGTGATGAGTCCAAATCAGAGGGACAGTTTGCGGTAGTATCCTTTGCGTACATTGGCGGTATCCTAAAAATGCTCAAGGATGATGACAAGCTTTCTTCCAAGGAATATCCGCTGATTTTGGACGGCCCGTTTTCAAAGCTTGACTCGGATCAGCGGCAGAATGTCATAAATGTAATTCCTAAATTTGCTCCGCAAGTGATCCTGTTTTCCAAAGATAATTTGCAGGATTATTTTGAAGAGAATTCCATTGGAAGGGTATGGACACTTGTAAGTAACGATGAGAAAAATATTGCGTCAGTAGAGGAGGGATTTTTATGGAACTGACTTCTGATATCCCATTGAGGGGAGATGCTTGGGATCGCGCCCTGAAAGAACTTGGTACGATATTTAGTACGAGAACAAATTATAGCCTGTTTCTGCTCAGTTGTTCTATCGGGATCATGTATGACCAGAGGATAGAGAAACCGGAAGAAAAGACTATAGCAGAGGAACATTCTGTTCCGAGAAATGTCATTCATAACAATGATAACGGTAAACTTGATTTGATGTTACAGGCAGCTATTTTATCGACGACGACGGTTGATTTTACTGAGGATGAACGGCTTGAGATTGCTTTTGGAGATTCCACGGATTTTAATAAGAGAGACTTTCTGGTTCAGTTTGCTAATTATGGCGTAACTAAATTGGTTGAACAGATTGGCGTAACGGAACTGGAAACAATGGAGAATATTAAGAATTTTCTTTGTACTTCTGTAGAGGGAAGGAATTTTGATATTGACAGCTTGCCGGATGAAATACTCCTCATGGACGAGTAATGTATTGACAAAACGCCCCTACTTAAGTATACTACTTAAGTAGGGGCGTTTTTTGAAAGGAAATATACGATGAATTATAAATATCAGTTTCCTGTTGTGAAGGGAAAGCAGTCTGGACGAGAATACTATATTGCTATGGTTCCATTAGGGATGTTAAATAGATTATTTGGTGAAGATAATGAGTATGTTCCGCCAGAATATAGAGCGCAAAGAAAATTGAATGAAGCAAGGATTCCAGAGATAAAAAAATATATTCTTCATAACAGGGAAACCTATGTCTTTTCAGCATTGGCAGCGTCTATAGATGGTAAACATACTTTTATTTCAGCTGATAATGGTGAATTGGGAACATTGGAAGTTGATATGGATGCCAAATTTCTTATCAATGATGGGCAGCATAGAAAAGCGGCGATTTTGGCAGCATTGGAAGAGGCTCCGGAATTGGCTGAGGAAACTATTTCGGTTGTTTTTTACGAGGATCGGGGATTGGAAAGAAGTCAGCAAATGTTTACTGATTTGAATAAACATGCTGTGAAAACTTCTAATTCCATTGCTGAGTTGTATGATTCCCGCGATTCCTTAGCAGTGGCTACAAGGAACGTGATTTCGGAAAATCCGTTTTTAGATGAATATGTTGATAAGGAGAAGGATATACTTGGCAAATTTTCTTCTTCACTTTTCACATTGAGCACATTTTATAATGCAAATAGAAGGATTCTGCGAAGGAATAATTGTGACGAAGAGTTTCAGGCTTTCATTAAGGAGTTTTGGGATCAAGTGGTTGAACATATGCCCCCTTGGAAAGAAATAACGGAAAAACAGCTTTCTAAGGTTGATTTGAGAGAACAGTATATTGCTTCGCAGGCTGTGGTGATACAGGCATTAGGTAAACTGGGGGCTTATTTGTACGATAATTCACGCGAAGATTTAAGTGTTTTGAAGGGTTTGGAAAAGATTAACTGGAAAAGAAGCAATTCGGTGTGGAAGCTTAGGGTTATACGAAACAACGGACGTATGATAAACAGTGAGAAAGCTATTTCTTTGGCTGTAATAGCTATCAAAAATATGCTCGGAATTGATTTGCTGGAGGATGAGGTATTTGAAGAGGATAGCTTTAAGGATACAGTGCTAAACGGAGAAAAATAAGATGAACAATTCAGTATTCCCGGAATGTAAGGAAATCATTGAGGAAATGAAACTTGTGTATACACATGATTCAAGACCTTGGCTGGTAGGATTTAGCGGTGGTAAGGATTCAACCTTATTATGCTGCCTGATATTTGAAATGTTAAAGACGCTGAAGGCGGAACAGATTAATAAGAAAGTGTATATTATTTCTTCCGATACGATGGTTGAGAATCCTATTGTGAAGAAATATATGCATGAAATGAATTCTCTGATTGGGGAATATGGTAAAGGGTATTTGATTGAAAGTAAGGTCATATATCCGGAAATAGAGAAAACATTCTGGTCCTGCCTGATTGGATTAGGCTATCCTACACCGGAGCCTCCGGGTTTCAGGTGGTGTACCGACAAATTAAAAATCCAACCTCTGAACAACTTTGTTACGGATACCATCAATAGCAATGGTGAAGTTGTGATGCTTCTGGGGGTTAGAAAAGCTGAAAGCAGTTATCGGGCAAGGGGAATCAAAAACAGGGAAATTGAAGGGAAACTTCTGATACCACATACGGATATAAAGAATGCATATGTATATAACCCCCTCACGGAATTGCCAAATGAAAAGATATGGAATTATTTGTTAAGTGGGGACGCGCTTACGCCTTGGCATTCTGATAATAAATATCTCTTTTCGCTTTATCAGGGGGAAGAACTTGGAGAAGAACAGAGTGCTCTTGGACAGGTGGATGAGAATAAAATGGCTGTCACCGGGAATTCCAGGTTTGGCTGTTGGATCTGTACAATGGTAAAAGAGGATAAGTCCCTTAAAAGATTTATTGATAATGGGGAAACGTGGCTTATACCTCTCAGAGACTTTAGAAACTGGCTTATGGAAATTAGAAACAGTCCTCAGTATAGGGAAAGAAAGAGAAGAAATGGGGCAGTATATGTAAGGAATGACGGTGAGCTTGGCTTTGGCTCATTTAGCATGGCAGCACGAAGGGAAATTCTTGAAAGGCTGTTACAGTTGGAAGTAGATACAGGGTTAGAGCTGATATCGATAGATGAACTGCGGGCGATTGATAAAATGTGGGAAGATGAGGGTGATTTGAACAGGCGGACGCTTGTGGATCTGTATTTCCGGATTAAAGGGGAGAAACTTCCATGGGATGAATATAGGCAGCCGCTGTTCTCTGAGGATGCGTTTGAGATTATTCAGGATACCTGCAGAAAGTATGGAATAGAATATGAGATGCTTTGCAAGCTGGTGGTAACTGTGGAGAATAACAAGCACTATACGAGAGGTCAGAAGGTCAATAAGGCATTTGATAGGATTGTAAATGAAGGTTGGCTCCATTTTGACAATATAAAAAAGGCGAAAGAAGTAATGACTGATGAGAATTGAGAAGATTATCCTATATAATTTTGGTTCTTATTTGGGTGAAAATATATTTGACCTATGTTCGCTGAATTCCTCCAATGGGAAGGTAGTATTGATTGGCGGCAAGAATGGCGCAGGTAAAACTACGCTGTTCTCCGGTATCAAGCTTGCGTTGTATGGGTATAGGGCGTCAGGGTACCAAAATCTGAATTCCCACTACAGGAAAGAAGTAAAAAAATTCTTTAATGATGCAGCCAGATATGATATGTCTGAAAATTGTTATGTTGAAGTATCGCTGAAAATGTCAAATGGGCAAACGGAAGACGAATATATATTGCGCAGGCAGTGGAATGTATTATCAGAGAAGTTGGAAGAGTTTGAGAATTTTAGCATATTTAAGAATGGAATTGAGTTAGATGAGGAGGAACAGTCTGATTTTGACAATTATCTGCTCAATATCATTCCGCCCGAACTGTTTGATATGTTTTTCTTTGATGGGGAGCAGATAGCTGATTATTTTCTTGGTGACGATGGCAGTGAGAAGGTCAGAAATGCTTTTATGATTCTCTGTGGATATGACACATTCGATATCATAGAGCGAAATTTCAGGCGTATTACATACGGAAAAAAGGGAACTGTAGTAAACAGCACAGAGTATTTGGATTTAAGAGATCAGAAAGAGGAACTGGAGAGAGAATTGTCGAAACTCAATGAAGAGGTTTCGGACGTACAGGATTCAATCGATATGTACAAAGCGGGACTGGTAAAACTTGATAAAGCGTACAGATTGTCTGGCGGAATCTTGCAGGAGGAACTAAATAGGAAGCTTGTGCTGCTTAAGGAGGAGGAACATTTTAGGGAAGAACAAAATAGCTTACTAAAGAAGATGGCAAATGAGGAAATCCCGTTTATTATTGTTCACAATTTGCTTCAAAGGTTGGAAAGGCAGATTGAGGATGAGACGGACAAGCAAAAATTAGAGATTCTGCAGGACTCATTGGTTCGTCTGTTGCCTGGCGTTTTGAAGAATGTGTATCAGAAATTGGAATGGCATGACGATGATGAACTTACGCAGCTTGTAATAGATGAAATGGCATCAGAAGCCGAAAAGAATAGCAGCACTCATACGCAGGAAATTCTGCGCCTTTCCGCAGATGACAGTCGGCATTTGCGTCAAATGATTGCGCGTTATTTGAATATTTCCAGAGAAGATGTAATCACGGCGGAACATGAACTGAAAGCATCGTTGGTAAGAAGTCAGAAATTGCGGGAAGAGATTGATAAGAGTCACGTTGAAGGGGCGGATGATTATTTGAAAGAGCGGGTTGAGTTGACCGCAAAAATTGATAAAGGTACCGAGCGGAGAGTTGAACTTTCTGAGATTATTCAAAAAAAGAGCATTGAGTTACAGGAAGTTGTCGTTTTATCAAAACGAGCTGAAAAGAAGCTGGATGAAGAATTAAAAAACCAGTCAATAATTGATCTTTCACAGAAGTCGGTGGCTTTTCTTTCCGAACTGCAACAGCGTTTATATTCCAGTGAGATAGAAAAAGTGGAACGGCTGTTCATGAAGAAGATTAAACAGCTTGCAAGAAAGACGAATTTTATTGATAAAATTCTTATAGATTCATATTTTAATGTGCATATATATAAGAATGTGGTATATGAGGCTCGCCAGATTGTAAAACGTGTCAATAGTATGGGGATTGAGAAATACTTGCAGGAATACGGAGAAGTGCATTGTGAGAGTATTCTCCAGAATACAAAATGTTCCGATATGCCAGAATTCGTTTCAAAGTATGCAGACAGCTCCAAAATGATTGAGTGTTTACAGGAGATAGAAAAATCAAGACTTTCAAAAGGTGAAAAGCAGGTGTTTATCATGTCTTTGTACTGGGCATTGGTTCAGCTGAGTAATCATGAGGTTCCTTTTGTTATAGACACACCATTTGCAAGGATTGATACTGAGCATAGATCCAATATAACAAAAAACTTTTTTATGGATCTGCAGGGACAGGTATTTATTTTTTCAACCAATGAGGAAATCGTTGGAGAGAATTATAAGGTTATTTCAAAAGATATTAAAGCGAAATTTATCTTGGAAAACCTTGATAATACCAGAACTTTAGTAACACCTAATAAATACTTCGGAGAATAATAATATGCAATTCAGATTAAAAACGTCTAAAAGAACGCAGGATATTTATGAGGCAATTTATCAGAGAGAGTATTTACAGCCATTTGCGCTCTCTAAGATCTCCATCAGCTTGGCTTTGAGAAGTGGATATAATTCAGCTGAGGATGATACTGTTTATGATGTAAATGGTCTTGACCTAAACAGGCAGACTATCACCAGCGATAATGATCTACTTTTTAAGGCCTTGATAGAAGTAAATGAGGAAAGGCATATTTCGGAAGAGGAGTATTTTCCGGAGGTAGTAAAAAAATACATTGATTATGGAGCGATTCTGCTGGAGCAGGAATACAGGTATAGTCGAGAAATTTATAGTCATTTGGTGAATTTGGACGCAGGTATTTGACATGGCTGGTTGGAATCTAAAGAGTGGAATCTTAACTGAATACTGTACCAGTGAGGAAAGAATTTGGTCTTTGCTTAATTA